>JAJRSC010000028.1 GCA_024278985.1 archaeon | reverse complement strand
ATTCCCGTATCAGTAGGACCAATGAATGAAGGAGAAAGAATTAGAAGGCCAGATATGTATGTAGAATTAGCTGGTCCTAAAAGTTTTGGGTTTGAGTTGGTTAAAGTTGGTGAAGCAGAGGATAAAATTGAAATCGTTGGTAAAGAGTTGGATGAATTAGAAGAAGGAAAAAGTCATCCTTTCGCTATTGTTGTTAAAGTTTCTGGAAAAGATTTAGATGATGACTTAGAGGGTGTTTTAGAGAGAAGAATACACGAGTTTTTAAACTATATTGAAGGAGTTATGCATCTTAATCAAAGAGACCAAATTTGGATTAGAGTAAGTAAAGACGCCTTTAACAAGGGGTTAAGGTTTAAGCATATCGCTGAAGTTGTTAAAGAGTTATTTAAGGCAGAATTTCCATTTATAGAAAAATGTCAAGTAACAATAATAACCGACCCTGAAAAGATTAAAGAAGGTTTAAAAGAAGCGAGAGAAATATATAGAAAAAGAGATGAAAAAACTAAAGCAATTAAAGAAGAGGATATTAATGAATTCTATGGATGTATAATGTGTCAAAGTTTTGCTCCTACACATGTCTGTGTTATAACTCCAGATAGACCAGCATTATGTGGTGGAATAAATTACCTTGATGCAAGAGCTGCTGCTAAAATAGATCCTCATGGGCCAATATTTCCAATTGAAAAAGGAGAATGTTTAGATGAAAATCTTGGTGTTTATAGTGGTGTTAATGAAGTAGTCGCTGAAAAAAGTCAGGGAGCATTTACAGAAGTCGCATTACATTCTGCATTAACAAATCCATGTACATCATGCGGATGCTTTGAAGCGGTTGCATTTTATATTCCAGAAGTTGAAGGTTTTGGAATAGTTCATAGGAATTTTAAAGGAGAAACACCGTTGGGGATACCATTTTCAACAATAGCGGGACAATGTAGTGGAGGGAAACAAGTACCAGGATTTGTAGGAATATCAATAAGTTATATGCAATCACCGAAATTTTTAAAAGGAGATGGCGGTTGGGAGAGAGTCGTTTGGTTACCGAAAGAATTGAAAGAGAGAGTTAAAGAAGCAATACCGAAAGAGTTATACGATAAAATAGCAACTGAAGAAGATGTAAAAACCACCGAAGAACTAAAAAAATTCCTAAAAGAAAAAGGACATCCAGTTATTAAATTGTGGAGTGAAGAAGAAACTAAAATAGAGGAACAAAAAGAAGAGCAAGCTCCTCAAAAATTAGAAGATAAAGAAAAACCTGAGATGTCTATAACTGATATTGTTAAGGTTGTAGATATACTACCAGAGGGTATTAAAATAGAACTTAGAAATGTAATTATTAAAGCTGATAAAATCATTATAAAGAAATAAGCACACCTCCCTAAATAAGGGTTCGGTGTGCTTCACTATCATAACATTACTTAAAATCTTCTTTAGTTCTCCCCAGTACTGAGCTTAAACTTCTATAATTTTTACATCTTTACTTAACTTAGCTTTAAATTCTTTTCCTTTCTTAACATATCCAACTTCAAAGGCATATGCAACTTTTTCAAGTTCATTAATTAAATCATCCTTGTATTCTCTCTTAGCTGAAATTAATAATCCTCCAGCAGTTTCAGCAGCGTATCCCTCTAATAAAGCATGACCAAACTCCTTACTTAACTTAGGAGTTCCTTTTATACAAGGAAGTGTATCAATAATAATATCTACCTTACTAAATTTAGCAATGTCATTACTATGTCCTAAAATTCCAAAACCAGTAACATCTGTTAAAGCATTTGCTATTTTATCTCCAACTTTTTTCTCTGCTTTTCTTAAGGCTAATAGTGCCTTTTTGTTAGAGGTAGTCATTAACTTTATAGCCTTATTTATGATTTCTTCCTTTTCTTCTTTAGATATATTTAAAAATTCTAAAAATTCCTCTGGAACTCTTGATAAAGCCATAGCTGGCTGAGTTCCAAGAGGTTTAGTTAATATTAAAACATCACCCTCTTTAGCTCCTCCCTTAGTTAAAACTTCCTCCTCTTTACCAACTCCTGTAGCTGCTCCACCAATTAGTGGCCAAGGGTTTAAAATAGTATGTCCTCCAATAATAGAAGTTCCATCTTCTCTACAAAAATCTTGAAATCCTTTTAACATTTCTTTAACCATATTTAATGGTAATTTTTCTGGAATTCCTACAATAGCCAAAACTCCAATAACTTCTGATAAACCCATAGCATAAATGTCACTTAACACATTACAGGCAGTAATTTTTCCCTGAATATAGGGGTTATCTACTATTGGAGTAAAAACATCAACAGTTTTAGCTATAACTATTTCCCCTTTTTTTATAACTGCTGCATCATCACCCAATCCAACTAACAAATCTTTTATATCTTCTTCTTTAACGATACCCTCAACTAAAACTTCAAGCTCAGTACTGGGGAGCTTACAAGCTCAACCATGTAGTTTTACCAACTCTGTAAGCTTCATAAAATCCACCACGTCCTAGTATTCAAATATGTAATTATACTAAAGTAAATTTAAATATAATAGGACATAATAATATAATTATTATAAGAAAAAATCTTAAATATTTTATGGTGATGCACAATGTTAAGATTTAAAAGAGGACAACTATCTTTAGAATTTATAATATTAATGCTTGTGGTATTAGTAGGAGGAGCAATTGTAGTAAGTCAAATAGGCTCAGATTATTTATTTAAAGGAGAAGCTGTAAAAGAAGTTAAAAAAGAAGTGGGTAGTATATATATTAAAAGATATAATTTTTCTACAGCAGGGAAGAATATTACTAATAAGGAAACTATTATAAATGAAACAACTGAAAATAATAACACAAATAATACAACAACTGAACAAAACATTACTAATAATGAAACTATTAACTTACCTGACTTAGTACCAATTAGTTTAGTAATAATAGATAATAATACAAAAGAACATATTTGTGGTCAATATAAAGAAAGAGTACAAAATAGTGGAGAAGATACTCAACTACAAAATAGATGTAGACATGGAAAATGTGATAATAATACTCCTGTAATAATTGAGGTTAATATAACCAACCAAGGAACAGCAAATGTTTCTAAACAATTTATTGTAACATTATATGACAATGGAATACCAATTGAAAATAAAACAGTTGATGGATTAGCAGTTAATGAAATAAAAACTGTTACTTTTGATTATATAATCTCAACACATACAGGGCATGGATACAGGCATAGAAATGGAAATGAATATGGAAACACATATAGATATGGAAACGAAAATAATACAGAAGAAGAATATTATCACAATATAACCGTATCAGTTGATTCTACTAATGTAATAAATGAAATTAATGAAAACAATAATAATATTAGTGTAGTTATTGGAATTAATTATCCATCAACTATAAATAATACCGATGAAAATGGTACTGCTGAAGTTGAAGGATTATTTATAAAAATAAATGGTAATGGATATTTAAAAATGCAAAGTAATCCTATAGATGGGGCTAAATATATTGGCCCAGATATAGATATTCATGTCCCAGGAAATAGAATATACTTTTTTAACTTAGAAGGAGTTATAAATAATGGAAGAATTAAAGTAAATGGTAATGGAGATTTATACTTAGGTAATATTAAATATATAAATAACTTATATTTAAGATTAAATGGAAATTCAAATATAGATTTTGATAGTATTAAAGATATTAACACTCTGTACTTTATAACAAATAAAGCATTTAATAAAAAAGTTATAGAAATAGGAGATATAACTGGAAATGTAAATGTCAATTTAACTAATAAAACTATAAATGATATAAAAATTAGAGATATTAAAGGAAATGCA
Organism: archaeon; assembly: GCA_024278985.1. Lineage (GTDB taxonomy): Archaea > AGJL01 > Methanococci > Methanococcales > Methanocaldococcaceae > Methanocaldococcus. Next base: position 27,461 of record JAJRSC010000028.1, on the reverse strand, counting down.
GAGTTATATATAGTTGGAGGAGATATAAACAATATGGAAATATCTGGTCAAATTAATGGAAATGGTTTATTAATTATTGAAAATAGTACTGTCCAAAATTTAGATATTCAAAAAAATAATGGGGTTATAATAATTATAAACTCATATATAGAAACATTAAATGTTAATAATTATGAAATAATAGAATTTATAAAATCTACTATTGCAGGAGGAAATATAAACAACTATAGAGGAGAGATAATCAATTATGACTCTAATATTGGAGCAAATATAAATAAATAATTATAAAATTCTTTTATATATTCCATCTATCAACTCTATTTTTAATCCAAATTTTGAGGGTACAACCTCAATTCCAGTGTTTTTAGAAATATATTCTGCCTCACTTTTTGGATTTGTTATCTTCAGACCCATATGAAACATAACCAATAACTCTGGCTTTTTATTCATTGAGTTTATTATATCAATAATATCATTTGAACATAAATGTCCTCTAATTTTTTCATTTTTCTTTCTTGTTATATTTGCTATTAGAACCCTAACCCCATCAAAATCATCTATTAAAGAATCAATTTTTTCAGTGTCTGAAGTATATCCAATATCTCCATATCTTGTTTTTAATCTAAAACCTACTCCATAAGGGTCTCCATGTTTTGTTTTAGTTGCAATTAATTCATTATCATAAAGATTAATACTATCATTTGGATATATAACAACAACATTTTTTACTTTTGATTTGTGATAATCTGAAACTACTTTCTCATATTTTCCATAACCTTCTATAGTTGTTAAACTTCCTATTAAATAACCTCTTTTTTTTACCATTCCCTCAGTCATTGCCTCAATTAACACTTCCACATCATTATAATGGTCTGGATGGCAATGAGATACAAAAATGGCATTTGTTTTCCAAGGAGATAATTTTAATTTATTTGCTCTTACAATTGCCCCTGGTCCTGGGTCAACATGCATCCTAAGGTTATCAACATTAATTATAAAACCTCCTGTAGGTTTTTTTTGTGTTATTGTAGCCCATCTCCCTCCCCCTGACCCAAGAAATATAATTTCTGCTCTCATTATAATCCCAATTTATTCATAATAGTATTCTCCTTTTTCTTTTTGTAGTATATCTTTTTGACTACCTTCTTTATTAGCTCTTGGTCTTCCAGTTTCTGGGTCTCTTCTAAATGTTATTCCCATTTCTTTTAAAAATCTATTGGCTCCCTCTCTTTTATTTAGTGGAGAACTACCAGTTCCTTCGACTCCAGGAATTCCTGAGAAAACTATAAATCTATCTGATATATAATCTTGGAAAAGAATATCATGGTCAACTACAAACACACCAGCCTCTTTTTCATCTGCAATTCTTCTTATAACCTTTGAGACAGCTAATCTTTGTTCAACATCTAAAAATGCTGAAGGTTCATCTAATAAATAAATATCTGCCTCTCTACTTAAACATAGAGCAATAGCAACTCTTTGAAGTTCTCCCCCAGATAGTTTTTTAACTTCTCTATCTAATAGTTTCTCAAGTTGTAAAGGAGTTAATATTTCTGATTTGTAATATGATGAATGGATATTAGTTACTGAACTTAAAAGTTCTTCAACAGTTCCATCAAAATCAGGAGTTATATATTGTGGTTTGTATGAGACTTTAATATCCTTATCTTTAATAACCTCCCCCTCATCTGGTTTTATAACTCCTGCCAATATTTTTATAAATGTTGTTTTTCCTATTCCATTAGATCCAAGAATTCCAATAACTTCTCCCTTATATATAGTTCCTCCTTCAACATACAACTTAAAAGTATCCAAAGTTTTTTTAACTGAAGAGTATTTCAAAAGAATAGGTCTATTTTTATAGTCAATAACAGCCCTTTTTTCAAATATTATAGGTTCTTTTCTAAATCTTATATTTTCTTCTTTTAACTCTCCTAATAAATATTCATTTATCCCTATCCTAACACTCTTAGGTAGTGAAACAATACCATAAGCAGATGGTACCCCATACATAATATGGATATAATCAGATAAATAGTCAAGAACTATTAAATCATGCTCAACTACAATAACTCTATTAAGTTCTCTAACAAGTTTAGCCATGTTAAATCTTTGTTTTATATCTAACCAAGAAGAAGGTTCATCAAAGAAGTATATATCTCCATTTCTTAAATAAGCTGCAGCTATGGCAACTCTTTGAAGTTCTCCTCCAGATAATTGAGAAAGTTCTCTATCTAAAATATTTTCAAGTTCTAACTTTTTAACAACTTCATTAAATTTCCCTTTTTCATCTACCTTTTTTAATAGTTCTCCAACTTTACCCTTAACAACTTTTGGAAGGATATCAACATACTGAACTTTATGAATTGGTTTAATTTTTTTATTTTTTAACAGTTCAAAATAACTTTGTAATTCTGTCCCTCTAAAATGTTTTATAACCTCGTCATAACTAACATTATCCTCTCTTCCTAAATTTGGAATTAACTCCCCAGCTAATATTCTTAAAACTGTTGATTTACCAATGGCATTTTGTCCAATAATACCAACTACCCCATCTCTTGGCACCACTAAACCAAATAGTTTAAATCTATTTTGACCATAAGAATGAACTATTTTATCCTCTCCCAACTCTTCAGGGAGTCCAATTATTGAAATAGCTTTAAATGGACATTTTTTTACACAAATTCCACATCCAGAACATAAAACTTCAGATATAATAGGTTTTCCAGTTTTTTCATCCAACTCTATAGTTTTCTCTCCCATTCTAACTCCTGGGCAGTATTTGATACATTCTAAAGAACATTTTTTAGGTTGGCATCTTTCATAATCAATAATTGCTAATATCAAATTCTCACCCTTTTTATTGATTAAGATTTTATATAATACATATCAAATAGTAAAAATTTAATGATTATAAAAAATTAAAGTGATAACTTATGATTATAAGACCAAGAAGATTAAGACAAAATAAAAAAATTAGAGACTTGGTAGCAGAGACTACTTTAACTAAAGATGATTTAATTATGCCCATATTTGTAGATGAAAATATAAAAGATAAGAAAGAAATTCCTTCCATGCCTAACCAATATAGGTTTAGTGTTGATTTAGCTGTTGAAGAAGTTAAGGAAATTGCTGATTTAGGGATTCCAGGGGTTATATTATTTGGAATTCCAAAAGAAAAAGATGAATATGGAACTTCAGCCTACAAAAAAAATAATGTTATTGAGAAAACTATAAGAAAAATTAAGGATGAACTTGGAGATGAAATTTTAGTTATTGCCGACTGTTGTTTATGTGAATATACCATACACGGACATTGTGGAATAGTAAAAAATGGGAAAATAGTAAATGATGAAACTCTAAAAATTTTACAAAAAATTGCCCTAAACTATGCTGAAGCAGGGGCAGATGTTATAGCTCCTTCTGATATGATGGATAGAAGAGTTAGAGCAATAAGAGAAATCTTAGAGAAAGAGGGATTTACAGATACTATAATTATGAGTTATTCTGCTAAATATGCATCTTCTTTTTATGGACCTTTTAGAGTAGCAGCAGAATCTGCCCCAAAATTTGGAGATAGAAGGAGTTATCAAATGGATATAAGAAACAAGAGAGAGGCAATAAAAGAGATAGAGTTAGATATTGAAGAAGGAGCAGACTTAGTTTTAATTAAGCCAGCCTTACCCTGCTTAGATATAATTAATGAAGCAAAAAAAAGGTTTTATGTGCCAATTGGAGGATATTCAGTTAGTGGAGAATATTCAATGATTGAAGCAGCTGCAAAACTTAACTATATAAATAGAGATGAAGCAATAAGAGAAGTTTTATATTCAATAAAAAGAGCAGGAGCTGATTTTATAATTACATACTGGGCTAAGGAAGTTGTCAAAAGAGAACTTATTTAAAGATATCTTTTAATTCTTTAAATATTCTGTTTTTATCTTTTTCTAAAAGTTCATCTAATATATAGATATTACATTCTTTTAATATATCTTCTTTTTCTAAATTCCATTTAAATTTTTTAGTTGTAGCAATAACACCATTACAAATATCTAAAATTTTCATAATTCCAAATAACTTAAATATAGTATTACTCCCCACAAATTTATTTTTACATTCAAAAATGAAATAATTATTATTATATTCAACAAATAAATCAATTTCAGTTATATTATTTCCATTATATCTAACATCTACATTTCTTAAAATTTTTACATCTTTATTTTTAAAATATTCCATAACCATATAATAGACCCAAAGTTCAAAAACAATCCCATTATTTAAATGTGGTTTTTTGTTAAATTTTGGTTCAATTTTTTTAGTAAAGTTCTTAATAAATTCAGTATCTTCAAAATTTAAAAGTTCTCTTCTATATTTAAGTTTAGAGAGTGTAAGTAAAAATAACTCTTCTAGACAGGTATCCAAATTTATACAGGAAAATCCTTTTAATGTAAAGTTTTTAATTTTTATTTTAACTTCTTTTTCATTTATTAATTTTAGAGAATTTAACATTTTTTAACTCCTCAGGAGTATTAACATTATAAAATATATTCCCAAATTTCTCAGCATTAATATATATTGGATTTAAATGATTAATAAAATTTTTTATTGATAAATTTCCTTTTTTTAATATAATTTGTTGAAGTATTTTTAAACTTTTTTTATGGTATAGAGAAAAAAGTGGCTCAATATAGTTATTTTTATACTTTGGAACTATAGCATAATTATTTTCAGCCTTATCTATATAACTAGCAATTTTTAAAATTGCTTCTTTATTTATAAATGGTGTATCACATGGAACTACTAAATACCAATCAGATTTTAAATTTAGCATTCCTACATAAATTCCCATTAAAGGACCTATATTATCTATTAAATCAAAAGCTACAATACCAAATTTTTTAATATATTCATTTTCTTCTACTAAATCAATACTATTTTTTGGAAAAACTGTAACAAAAGGAATATTTAAAGATTTAAAAAGAGTTGAAGGATAATAAATAAGTTTTTTCCTTTAAAGTTCCTGAATGGTTTTTTTCCTCCAATTCTTTTTCCTTTTCCTCCTGCTAAAATAATTCCTGCTAAGATATTATTTCACCATTAAAAGCTATCTCTGGAGAAACTAATTTTCCTCTCTGTTCTAAACCTTTTAAAGGATTTGCCTCTTTAAACATTTTAAATATATTTCCACTAAACAGTCCTTTTTTTATTGGTATAGTTTCCCCATCTTTGTATAAATAAGAGTTCTGAATTTCAACAGAAAAATCCCCTGTTATTGGGTTGGAGGTATGTGCTCCTATAACATCATTAATATATAAATATTCTGAAAAACTTTCTTTATCTTCTTTACCTTCCTCAATAATAAAGTTTGTTGGAGATATGTAAGGTAATGTATTATATCCTCTCATTCCATTGCCTGTAGAATATTTTTTTTCTTTATTGGCTCTTTTTATATCATATAAATAGTTTTTTAATATTCCTTTCTCAACTAAAACAGTTCTCTGTGTAGCCACTCCTTCACCATCACATTTTCCAGAATTTAAATAATAATCAATAGTTCCATCATCTACAATATTAATATTCTCATTAAAAATTACTTCACCTATTTTATTGGCTAAATAACTTCTACCTCTTTGAACATTTTCTGCTACAAATGCAGGAATAAATGTATATCCTAAAAGTCCTCTTAAGGCTCTTGGAGATAAAATTATAGTCCCTTTATAATTAATCTTTTCTCCTTTTTTAGACAACTCTGCTAATTTTATTGCCTTTTCACTAATCTCTTTAACATCAAAAATATCTATACTACTCTTATACTCATAAGCTGGCTCATCCTCTATCATAACAGAAATAGATGCTGAGAAATATGTAGATTCTTCTTCAATATCTACACCATTACTGTTTAATATTCTTACTTTATCATATGACTTACTAACTCCTCCACTTAAAACTTCACCCTTTTCTAATGCAATATCTCTCATTTCACACAATAACTCCAATAAATCATTTTCTTTTAAATCATAAACTTTTTTACTAAATATTTTAGGGTTGGGATATTTTTGAGGATATGAAAATGTTGTATATTCATCATAAACCAAATTTTTCATTGCTTTATAAATTAAAGATTCATCTAATTTATTAGAATATGCAAATCCTATTTTATTGTCTTTTTTTACTCTAATTCCTATACCATAAGATTTATCATATTCAAAAGTATCAACACTTTTCCCATCTAAATCAATTCCTAAACTTTCTCCTTCTACATAAAAAACTTCTACTTCATAACCTTCCTTTTCTCCAATTTTTAAATATCTTTCTAAGTCCATAAACATCACAAAAAATATTTAGATTTTAATAATAGCCATTGCTAAAACATTCTCAATATCAACAGATTCAACTTTTTCCCCTTTTGAGAATAGAGATTTTTTAATATCTTTTATATGCTCTTTTCTTATAGTTCCATATTCTGTTTTTAATCCTTCTTCAATAATCTTCTTTAAAGTCTCTTCATCAGCATTTTTTATAATTTCCATTACTTCCTTAGTATATTTCTTAAACTCTGGCCCTATCTTTGATTTATCAGGAATAATTTCAACTATTTTATATTCTAAGTTTGGAGCTCCTTTAATTATGTTAAGTTCTTTTATTTTTAATGTTCCTTTTATATCTTCTCTTGCCTTTAGAAGTGCATTATAGGTTTCTTCATCTTCACTATATATTTCAACTTTTTCAATTTCTGCATTTAATGCCATTCCCTTATTTGCTTTATATCTTCTTAATGATACCACTGTATTCTTCGCAATTTCTCCAATTTTTTCAATCTCATCATTTATTTTTTCTTCCTCTACATCTGGAAATTTAAAATGTAAGTCCTCTATTCTATAAATTTCCCCAACATACTCAGAGAAGTGAGGAGTGAATATTGCCAACAGTCTTAATAATCTATCTATGCAGTAGTATAATGTTCTTTTTGCTTCCATTTTTTTATCTTCATCTTCTCCATACAATCTATATTTTACCATCTCTATATAGTTATCACAAAACTCATGCCAGATAAATTTATAAATCTCAACAATTACATTAAATCTATAGTTTTCTAAACTTTTATCAACTTTTTCAATTAATCTATTTAATTTACTAACTATCCATAAATCAATTACATTTTTACTGTTAAAATCTCTTAAGTTTTCAATTTCATCATCTTTTATATGCATTTTTGCAAATCTACAAGCATTCCAGAATTTTCTTAAAAATCTATATGCATAGTCAATTTCTTTCCAACTAAATGGAACATCTTCCCCCATTACACTATTAGCAGCCCACAATCTTAAGGCATCTGCTCCATATTTTTCTGTTATTTCATCTGGTTCTACTACATTACCTCTACTTTTACTCATTTTATGTCCATCTTCTCCAAACACCATACCATTTATTACTATCTCTTCCCAGGGTTCTTTATTAGTTAAGGCAACACTTTTAACAATTGTATAAAATGCCCATGTCCTTATGATATCATGTCCTTGTGGTCTTAGTTGAGTAGGATAATGCTTTATAAAGAAATCATTATCATCCAACCACTTAGTTATAACCATGGGTGTTATTGAGGAATCCATCCATGTATCCATAACATCCTTTTCTGGCTCTAAATTTTCTGAGCCACATTTATCACATCTATATTTTGTTTTAGTTGGGTCAATTGGTAAATCCTCCTCTTTTGCAACTACAATATTACCACAATCTTTACAATACCAAACTGGAATTGGTGTTGCAAAAATTCTTTGTCTGCTAATAACCCAATCCCAATCCATATTTTCAATCCAATTAAGTAATCTAATTTTCATATGTTCAGGAACCCACTTAATTTTTTCAGCAACCTCTTTAACCTTTGGTAAGAGTTTTTTAACATTAACAAACCATTGCTCTGTTACAATAATCTCAATAGGTGTTTTACATCTCCAACAAACTCCAACATTTTGTTTTATTTTTTCTTGCTTTATTAAATATCCTTCTTTTTTTAAATCTTCAATAATTTTTTTTCTTGCCTCTTCTGTTTTTAACCCTTTATATTTTTTAGCTATCTCTGTTAATTCTCCTTTTTCATTAATTGCCTTTTTTATCATTAAGTTATGTCTATTAACCCATAAGACATCTGTTTTATCCCCAAAAGTACAAACCATTACAGCCCCAGTACCGAATTCTTTTTCAACATCTTCATCTTCTAACAATTTAACTTTATGGTTAAAAAGAGGAACAATAAACTCCTTTCCAACTAAGTTTTTATATCTTTCATCTTCAGGATGAACTAAAATAGCAACACAACTTGCCAATAACTCTGGTCTTGTTGTTGCAATTATCAACTCTTCACTACCATCTGCAGATGGAAATCTTATATAGTTAAGATATGTCTCTCTCTCAATATATTCAACCTCTGCAAAGGCAATTGCAGTTTGACATCTTGGACACCAATTAACTGGAAACTTTCCTCTATATATTAATCCATCTTTATACATTCTAACAAATGCAGTTTGTGATTTTTTAATATAACTTGGTTCCATTGTTATATACTCTCTACTCCAATCTATTGAAATACCTAAACTTTTTATTTGTTCTCTCATTCTTTGAATATTTTTTTTAGTTAATTCAATACATAACTCTCTAAATTTCTCTCTATCTACTTCTGATTTTGTTATTCCATAAATCTCTTCAACTTTAACCTCTGTAGGTAATCCATGACAATCCCAACCTTGAGGGAATAAGACATTATAACCTTTCATTCTTTTGTATCTGGCTATAAAATCCATATAACTCCAATTTAAAGCATGTCCTAAGTGCAATTTTCCAGTAGGATATGGAGGAGGAGTATCTATAATATATGGTGGCTTTTCACTGTTTTCCATAAATTTATATATCTCACTCTCCTCCCACTTTTTTTGTATATCCTTCTCAACTTTTATATTATAATCCTTTGGCAGCTCCATATAACTCACCTAATTTATATTATTAATTATAATATACTTGATTTAAAAATTAAGTATTAAAAGGTTTTAGTTATGAAGTTTGGAGTTGCTGGTGGAAGGGAAGAGGATGAATTTAGGGAAGTAAGATTATTAAGGAATTTAAATTTAGATGCATTAGAGTTAGAATTTGTTAGAGGAGTTTATATGAAAGAAGATTATGCAAAAGAGTTAAAAAAATTTGCTCCTGATATAATTTTTTCTGCTCATGCTCCTCACTATATTAATTTAAATGCTAATGAAAAAATTAAAATAGAAAATAGTAAGAGAAGAATAATAAAATCTGCAAAAGTTTTAAGACATTTAGGTAAAAATTTGGTATTCCATTGTGGATACTATTTAAAAAAAGGAAAAAAAGAGACATTCGAAAATATAAAAAATAACTTAGAAGAGATTATAAATGAGTTAAATATCTTAAATATCAATATAAATTTAAGACCTGAAAATACAGGAAAAATTTCACAATTTGGTAGTTTAGAGGAGATTTTAGAGCTATGCTCTATATTAAATTTATTACCATGTATTGATTTTCATCATCTATATGCTAGAAGTTTGGGAAAAATTAATAGTTATGAAGATTTTTGTAGTATTCTATTAAATATAGAGGAAAAACTTGGTAGTGAAGCATTAAAAGATATGCATATTCATATCTCTGGAGTGGAATATGGAAAGTAAGGAGAGATTAGACATTTACCATTAAATATATCTTCTTTTAATTATAAAGATGTGTTAAGAGCATTAAAGGATTTTAATGTAAAGGGTACTGTTATCTGTGAGAGTCCTTTAATGGAAGAGGATGCTGTTTTATTAAAGAATTTATATTTAAAATGTTGAAATTATGTTAGAGGAAAAAAATTATCTTGTTCTTATTGTTGATTTAGATGATGACTTAGGAAGAAAGGCAGGAATTTCTACTCCAGTATTAGGAAGAGAGGAAAATATAAAAGCAGCTATTAAATTGGCACTTGCTGATCCAGGAGATAGTGATATTAACTCAATTTTTGGAGGAGTTAAATTATATGATGAATTAAAAGCAAAATATAAAAAGAATGTTGAAATTGCTACAATATCAGGAACTAAAAATGTAGAGTCAGAGGAATGTGCTTTAAAAATAAAGGAACAAATTGATTTTTTAGTTTATCTATACAACCCAAATTTTATATATTTAGTTTCTGATGGTAAAGAGGATGAGATGATTATTAAGTATCTTGAAGGTAAGGATATTTTTGTTTGGAAAATAAGGATAGTTGTTAAACAAAGTGAAACTTTAGAATCAACATACTACCTAATACAGGAATTTTTAAAGAAAACAATGGAAGAATATATTCCTCTAATTTTAACTTTTTTAGGATTTTCTTTATTATTATATGCTATCTTTGCAGATATTGGTTGGAGAATAGTAGTTGGTTTATTAGGTTTGTATATCCTGGCTGAAGGTGCAGGATTAAGGGAGCTGTTGAAAAAAAAGTTTAAAAAGGAGGATGAAATTAAACTCGGATATGTCTATCCTATTTCTTTGGGAGTGGCAGTATTTATTTTATTTATTGGAAGTTTATATGCTTACAGTCAAATACATCTTACAAATAAAATAAATACTATGGTTGGAGAGTTTTTAATATATTTTGTGAATCCTTTAACTTTAAGTTTACTATCCCTATTAATTGGGAGATTGATAGATAAGCTATTACATAGTGATGAACAACTTGTGAGTATTTTGAAAAGATATATATTTTATTTTATAGGAATATTTATAATAAGAGAGCTTATTATTAATGGGGCCTACTATCTTTTAGATAAAATAAGTTTTTTAACATTCTTTGTAGATATTGTAATTTATCTTTCTATTACTATTATTTTGTCAGTTATACTATTTGTTAGAAAAAAATAAGGTGAATTTTTTGAAATTTGGAATTATTGGAGCTTCTGGAAAAGTTGGAAGTGCAACAGCTTTATTATTAGCAAAAGAGCCATTTATGAAAGACTTAGTTTTAGTAGGTAGGTCTGTCAATAAATTAGAAGGTTTAAAAATGGATTTATATGATGCTATAGCAGGAGCAAGAAGTGATGCTAATATATCTGTAACATCAGATAATAACTTAAAACCTCTTGAAGATTGTGAATTAGTAATAATTACTGCTGGAGTTCCAAGAGCTGAAGGAATGAGTAGATTAGAGTTGGCAAAAATAAATGCTAAAATTGTTGGAAAATATGCTAAAGAAATCTCTAAAATAACAGATACAAAACTGTTTATTATTACTAATCCTGTAGATGTTATTACTTATAAGGCATTAATAGACTCTAATTTTAGCAGAGAGCAGGTTTTTGGTTTAGGGACTCACTTAGATTCTTTAAGGTTTAAGGTAGAAATTGCCAAATTTTTTAATGTTCATATAGATGAAGTTAGAACCAGAATTTTAGGAGAACATGGAGATACAATGGTTCCTCTTTTAAGTGCTACATCCATAGGTGGAATACCAATATATAAATTTAATAATTTTAAAGATCTACCTATTGATGAAATAATAGAGGATGTTAAAAATAAAGGGGAAAAAATTATAGAGTTAAAAGGAGGTTCTGAATTTGGGCCTGCCTCAGCAATAGTTAATGTTGTTAGGGCTATGGTTAATAATGAAAGAAGAATACTCACTTTATCAGCATATGTTGATGGTGAATTTGGAATTAAAGATTTATGTATTGGTGTTCCTGTAAAGGTTGGAAAAGAGGGAATCTTGGAAATTGTTGAAATTGATTTAAATGAAGATGAGAGAAAGTTATTTTTAAAGTCAGCTGAAACACTAAAAAAATATTGTATGGAGGTTAAAAATTTATGATGTGGAGAACTGCCGTTGCTAAATTGTTAAAGGATATGAATGCATTTAAAGGGTCTAAACCTATTTTTGATTCTTTAAATATGTTTATTGTTAAATCTATATGTAGAGATGATGTTGATAACATTAAAGAATATCTTACAAAAAAATTAAAAGAGAATAATTTTGAAGTTATTGAAGATAAAGAAAAAATAAAGGATTTTGTAGAAAATATTCATAATATATTAAAAGGGGATGATATTTATCTTGATTTTTTTGGATTTGATAAAATGAAGGAAAGTTTTATTAATGTAGGTTGTGAGTGTGATTATGTTATTGGAAAAAGAAAAAATATATATGTTGGAATAACTATGTATTACGACAAAAAGCTAAAAAATCCTAAGTTTGTTGAGGTTATTGCCCTAAACAAGGATGAACTTTAAGGTAAATAAAACAAAAAATGACATAACAGTTGTTATAAAAATTGCTGATGATATTATTTTAGTATTTAAATTATAAATTGTCCCTAAAACAAATGACATCATTGCAGAAGGCATTGAACTCTCTATTATTAATACATCCCTATCCAAACCATAGACTCCAAATATTATAGAAAATAAATAGGCAAAGGTTGGAGATAATAAAAATCTAAATAAACAGGCAAGTCCAGAAATTGATAGACTATACTGTATAGCTCTTGGAGATAGAGATAATCCCAAAGAAATCATAATACAGGGGACAGTTGCAGATGACAAATAATTTATAGACTTTAATATGAAATTTGGTAAATAACTTAACTTAAATCCTATAATAACCAATAGAATACTTAATACTCCAGTTACTAATGGAGGAAATTTAATCATTTCTACAAAAACATTTTTACCTTCTCCAGAGCCAAATTTTATTCCTACATAACTACCTAAAACCATAGTTATAAATACACTTACCATATCACAAAAAATAGCCCTAACCAATCCATGTTCTCCAAACATCCCCAAGATTATTGGATAGCCCAAAAATCCAGTGTTTGCAAGCATACATACTAAAATTAAACCTCCTAAACTTTTTTTATCTAATTTTATAAATCTACCTAAAATATAAGCCAATAATCCACAAAGAGAAAATGTCAATATTATTATAACCATTAACTTTAAAAAAGATGATATTTGGCATGGATTAAGATTTTTTAAGATTACTAAAAATATGGTTGAGGGCATTGTTAAATAAATGACTACTCTACTTAAAACTTTTGAATCTTCTTCTTTTAAAATGTTTAAAACTTTTAAAAAATAGCCAGATAAAATTAAAATAATAATCTCAAGTATTACCTCCATCTATTCCCCACTAAAAAAATCTTCCATAGTTTAAAATTATCTCAACAATAATAACTGCTACAGTTGTTCCAATGACATACTCTGGCTTTATTTTAACTTTTGATAAACTTTCTTCCATATATCTAACTAACCCCGCACTTGTAGCTAATCCTGTATCTTCCTTTTTTGCCATTGTATCAACTCCTTAACTTTATTAACTATTTCCATAGAGATTTTCTTCTTGCTACCTTCAACCTTTTTAATATCTTCCCTTGTTATAATATAAACTTCAGAATAATCTTCTCCAAAGTAATATTTAGATAAATCATTAGCCACAATCATATTTAAATCATACTCTTCTAATCTTTTTTTTGCTTTCTATATTAATTCTTTTTCACTGAGATTATACTCTGCTTTAAAGCCTACAATAATCTTATCTTTATATCTTTTCCTCAATTCTTTTAAAATCTTTGGAGCCCTTTTTAATTTTAAAGTAACTTCATTATCTGAGCTTAATTTACCCTCAATTTTATCAACTGTAAAGTCAGATATTGCTGCTGGTGAAAGGATAACATCAAAATTTTTAGCTAATGAAATTGCTTTATTTAACATCTCTTCAACAGTTAAAACCTTATGAACTTTAATATAATATGGATACTCCCCTAACCCTTGAATAATTTCAACATAAAAGTCTTTACTAAATTCCTCTGCTAAGGCCTTTCCAAATTTTCCACTTGATAAATTAGTTATAACTCTAACATCATCTATAAACTCTGCAGTTGCTCCATTTAATATTAAAACTTTTTTATCAAATTTATTTTCTATAGTATTTATAACTTCTTTTACAATCTCTTTATAATCTGGAAATTTTGCCTTACCCTCTTCAATTCTTGGAGAAATTATTTTACAGCATTTTTTTAAGTTGTTTAAATGCTCTTCAATATTTTTAAGCATGTTTAAATGCATTGCTGGAACAATAATAACAGGCTTAAAGTTTAAAAACATTAATGCAGTTGTATTTACTAAATTATCTGCTATTTTAAGGGAAATTTTAGAAATTATATTGGCAGTGGCTGGGCATATTATAAGTAAATCAGATTTTTCATATAATTGGACATGTTCAACATCTCCTGTTATATCTTCAAAAACTTCATCAGCTGCAAATCTTAAACTTTCTATACCAATAATTTTTTTTGCTTCTTCTGTAAGAATACAATAAACCACTGCACCATGTCTTTTTAATTCTCTTATTAACTTTATAACCTCAACAGCTGCAATAGAAGAGGTAACACCAATAACTATTTTTTTATCTTTTAGATAGTTACTTTTTAGTTCCATGGTTATCAGTGAAATCAATTTTTGTCCCTTTAACATTTCCAAAAAGTGCATTTTTAATATTTCCCTCTTTATTTCCATTGAATATAATAGCTTTAAGTTTATATTTCTTTAAAGTCTCTATTTTATATCTCATTCCTCCAGTTATATCTATCCCATCAGAACCAGATAGGTATTCTATAATATTTAAATAATTTTTATTGTCTATTTTTTCAATTACTTCATTGTTAATATAAACACCATCTACATTAGTAGCAAATAATATTTCTCCATTTAATTCTTTTGCTAAATAAGTAGCTATTTCATCTCCAGAAAGAATTTTTATTCTATCTCCAATAATAATATCTCCATGAGCAACAGGAATAAATCCATTATCTAAAAAAAGCTTTATTGCTGAGATATCAAAATATAACTTATTATTTTTAATATATGCAAAAGAAGAGGGCTGAATTGAAACAGCTGGGATGTTATTAAAGTTTAATGTATTAATAATTATATTATTTAACCTTCTCATGGCTCTCTGTATTTCCCAAAATCCTCCTTTTAAATTGTTAATATGTTTCTTAGCAACAGGATGACCAAATGAACCTCCACCATGGATAATAATTAACTTTCCTTTATAATCTTTAATTTCTTTGGCTATTCTTTCTATATTTTCCCATTTTATAGAAAATGGCTCTTTTTTGTTTGTTATTATACTACCTCCCAACTTTAAAATCTTTATCATTTTTTAACCTCATTAATAATTTTATCTACTAATATCTCAGGAATTTTTGGATATATCTTACTAACTCCTAACCATGATGGTGTAGCATTTCCTTCTAATAAAAAATATCCCTCATCTCCTTCAATAATATCAATTCCTCCATAAAACAAACCTAAGGCATCCTTTGCTTTTAATGAAAGTTCTCTTATCTCTTCATTTAAAGGACATTCTTCTATGTTTGCCCCAAGAGAAATATTATTCTTCCAATTAGTTCCTCCAATTCTATATATTGGAAAAATTTCATCATCAATAACAAAAGCTCTTATATCCTTATATATATTATCCTTTGGTTTAATAAATTCCTGAATATAGAAGGTTATATATTTTTTTTGAAATTCTTCAAGTAATTTATATTTTTTAGTTATTGAATATTCTTTTTTTATCTTAATTATTCCCTCTCCTCTACATCCAAATATTGGTTTTATAACAGCAACATTAAGATAATCTATAATTTTTAATGCCTCAGCTAAATTTTCTGTTACATAAGTTTTAGGAATTGGAAGATTATTTTTTTTAAATGTAAGAGATGATAAAAATTTATTTGATGATATATTTATTGAATTGTAAGAATTTATAACTGTTGTATACTCTTCAAGAATTTTAAGGATATCAAACCTAAAAAAACTCTCAAAACCTAAATCTCTAACAAAAATAACATCTAAATCATATAAAGAAAGTTTATAATGATGAACACTATTAAAATCAGTTATTATATTTTTAGGGTTGATAACATGGTAATCTATATTTCTATTTTTTAAGATATCTATTAAACTATTAACTACTTCATCCCTTTTAATTGTAAATATTCCAAACCTCATTTATTTCCCTTTATATATTCCATTGTATATTCCTGTATTGTCTGCTTTAAAAAAAACAATTTGGCATATTCTTGCATATTTATAAATCTTAATTTTTTTAAAAACTTCTAATAAATACTCTGGTCTTCCCTCATATCCAGGGTCATGAACAGCAGAATAAAGTGTTGCTCCAATTCTTAATAAAGAACTTCTCGGATAAACAAAACCAACAACATTTTTAGGAATTTTTATATACTCTTTAACTTTTATTAAATAGACACCTTTATCTAATTCTATATACTCATCCTTCTCAGAATTAAAAATCTCTCTATATTTAGGAAGAACTCTTTTATCATTACTAAAATCTATACTACCTCCATCATTAATGTCAAAAATTTTCCATAATCTTAAGTCAATACCACACTGTTGTATTTGTCTTTCATCCAATTCATCAAAAAAGTTTTTTATTGTGTTTGGAGAAAGAATCACAATAATCCCTTATAAAAGTTTTTTTTCAATTACTTTTCCTCTTGGCTCTACTTCTTCAAAAATTTGTGCATGAAACCTATATATTTTAACTCCCTCTAATAACCAGGCATCAGGAGGTAATCCTGCTTTTAAACATAAATGGGCTAAATATTCCTCAACATCCCAACCATATTCGACAGGAACCTGTGGAAGTAGAAGACCTCTATATGGACCATATTCAATTATTAATCCATCTCTTCCAATTACGATTTCATTTAAATATTCTTTTGGATGAGTTACTCTAATTAGCTCTGGTTTGGTTAAGATACTAACCTCAACAACAATATTATCCATCTCTCCCAAAGTTACAGGAGGAAATCTTGGGTCTCTTGTTGCTGCTGATATTGCTGCCTCTTTTAATGCTTCAATCAATGGTAATATTGGTTCAGGAAAACCAATACATCCTCTTAACTCTCTCTCTGGATATGTATGGAGAGTACAAAAACATCCTCTTTTTTCATTAAAAACTTCAGGATAGTCCTCAACAATAACATCCTTACCTTGTAGATAGTTCTCAATAACTGCTCTTGCAAATTTAACAGCAAAAGTTCCCTCTTCTAAAGTTAATAATCTCATAGTTTCACCTAAAATAGATAGTAATGCTCAGCTGTCCCAGGTCTCATCAAAATTCAGCCTATAACCCTTTCATCATCGCATTATATTACAAACCTTACAAAAGTTTTTTAAAATCTCACTACCATATTCAGTATGAGCAACTTCTGGGTGGAATTGAACTCCATATATAGGTTTTGATTTATGTTTCATTGCTTCAATTTTGCAGATATCAGAATGTGCCAAAATTATAAAGTCTTTTGGAAGTTCTTTTACTTCATCTTTATGAGATGCCCAGGCATTAAATTCTTTAGGAATTCCTAAGAATATGTCATCTTCATTATCCACATATATCTTTGTTAAGGCATATTCCTCTTTATCAGCTTTTCCAATCTTTCCTCCAAAAGCTAAAGCTATTAATTGATGACCTAAGCATATCCCTAAAATTGGAACATCTAAATTTAATATTAAATCAATGCAATTTTTAGCTTTCTCTATATCAGGACCTCCACTAAATATAACTCCTTTATAACCTTTTAATTCCTCTATTGTTATTGTATTGGGTAAGATTTTTGCATCTACCTTTAAATATCTTAAGCTTCTGTATATTCTATGAACATACTGGCCTCCATTGTTAATTATAGCTATCAATATCTCACTCATCTAAGTTTTAAAACTTTGTCTGGATATACAATAATACCCTTATCTGTTATATCAAATGGATGCCTTTTCATAGAGTGAGATGTTCCTCTCATTTTCCAGACAATTAAACTTCTTTTTAGTTCTCCATCTATCTCATCTAAATCCAATCTAATAATACCATCAACAGCATGCTCTACTCCAGGCCCTCCAAAACCTCTTTCTCCAACAGAAATTTGAGATGTAAATACTGCAGTACATCCTAAACCTGCTATTACTCTTTTTAATAGGAAAACTGTTTTTCTTGCCATCATTGGCTTATTTAAATATAAAGTTGTAACTGAATCTATACCTATTCTTTTGGCCCCAATATCATTTATAGCCTCTTTTAAAACATCTATTAATTCCCTCTCATCTGTTGGGTCAATAACTACATACTTCTCTCTTCTTGCAGAACTACCAATACCATATGTAAAGGCATCAATTATTGCAAACTTGCCCTCTTCTTCTAACTTTTTAACATCCCAACCAAATTGTTTCATATTTTCTCTTATTTGGACTGGATGCTCTTCCAAGGCTATTAATATAGATGGTTCGTTATATTCACTTGCTCCCTTATATAAAAACTGTTGACAGAATATAGATTTTCCAGTACCTGGCCCTCCAGAAAGAAGGACAACATTTCTCTCAGGAATTCCTCCATGTAAGATATCATCCATTCCAGGGATTCCAGTTTTTACTCTTTTCATAAATAATCACCAATTTTTATTTTTTATTTTTATTTTTTATTCATTTATTTCTCTAAGAGAACCCATTCTTTTTTCAGGAATATCATCCAAGAACATTAAAGAACCTTCTACATAAATAGATGCTACTTTATCCAAGTTTATTATAGAAAATTTTTTTTCTTCAATATTCCAAACTATAACAGCATCTTTTTTTCCTGTCCATAGATATTTTAAAAAACTATTTTTTAATAGAGTTATGGAATCAAAATCATAAAATCCTTCTAATATTTCTCCTCCATCAAAATATATTTTTAAATATAATTTGTCTATCTTTTTTTTAGTCATAATTCTCACAACTTAAAAATTTTTTATTATCATTAATAATATCTATTGTATAGTAATAATTTTTATATTATTACTTATATTATCATACTATATAATAAACAATACCTTATAAAAAAATCATTATAGATATTAATAACAATATTTAATGTGTGGGGGTTATGATTTCATCTATTAGGATTTTATATATTGCATTTTTGATTATTTTTTTATTAAATATATTAAGTGTGTTTATAATACATTTTTTTGGAAATTTCTTTATTTCTATAGTTGTTATTATTATTACATCTCTAATATCAGCATATATTATTGAGAAAGTTATTATACATAATATTAACAATTTAACAGTTCTGATTGATAAATACTTAGAAAATGAAAAAATTGAGAATATAAAAATTAATAAAGAATTTGGAGAGTTATTAAATAAACTTATTAAAATTTTAGAAGAATTTAAGGAAAAAGATAAAAAAATGAAAGAAATTACAAAAGAAATCTCAGAAACAATTAAAGAAGCTATGCAAGCTCTTGAGAAACTTGCTGAAGGTGATTTTTCTGTTAGATTAAATGAAAATAGAAAAAGAAATAGATTCCAAAAAATGTTTAATAAAGCTATTGAAAGAGTCTCTGAAATAATTGAAAATATTAGAGTTGAAGTTTTAGAATTAAATGCACAAATAGACATTTTAAAGAGAGAAACAAACAAAGCCAAAGAGGCTATAGAACAAATATCTGACTCTGCTCAAGAAGTTGCTAATGCTGCTGCAGAACAATCTAATAAATTACAAGATATAAGTAGTGAAGTAGAAGAAACCAGAGAGATTGCTATTAAAACAAATAATTTATCTACTGAAGGTTATGAATTTGCAATAAAAGTTAATGAAAAAGCTGATGAAGGTAGTAAAAAAGTTGAGAGAGCTGTTGAGGTTATGAATAATATTTCTGATATTATTGAAAATCTAAGTAAAGCTATAGTAGAATTGGGAGAAAAATCTAAAATGATAAATGAAGTCACTACACTTATTAGAGATATTGCAAAACAAACAGGTTTATTAGCTTTAAATGCATCTATAGAAGCGGCAAGAGCTGGAGACGTTGGAAAAGGTTTTGCTGTTGTAGCAACAGAGATTAAAGGTTTAGCTGAGGAGATTAATAGGTCTATATCAAAAATAAATAATATTATTGAGGAAATAAGCACTCAAGTAGAAAAGACTATTAATTTAGGAAATCTTGGAAAAACTGAAGTAGAAAATGGTGTTATAGCAATAGATGATGTTAATAAGACATTCTTAGAGATTAAAGATGATATAAATAAAATCTTAGAGAAAATTAAAACAATAAAAGAGTCAGCTGATGAAACTATTGAATCAATGGATAAAGTTTTAAGAGAAGTTCAAGACACTGCATCAATTGCTGAAGAATTCACAGCAACTGCAGAAGAGTTATCAGCTATAACTGAAGAAGAAAGAAAAGCAATATCTGAAATTGAAAAAGTTATTTCAAGATTAATAAAAGTTTCTAAATCTGTTAGAGATAATATAATGAAAATAAAAACATATAAATCAATATCTGTAGATGAGGCATATAAAAAACTTAATGATAATCAATATTTATTTATCAATGTAGTTCCAAAATCAAAATATTCTGGTAAAATACCAGGCTCTATATATATCCCAATAGATGAATTAAAGGATAGAATTCATGAAGTTCCTAAAGATAAAAAGATTATAGTATATTGTAAATTAGGATTTACCAGTCCCTCTGCATATAGAATTCTCAAAGAGCATGGATATGAAGTTTATAACTTAGATGGTGGTTTAGAAGCTTGGAAAAAAAGAGGCTATCCTGTTGAGATGTAAGGATACACTGCACCCACTATGGGGTGCAGTTAAAATAAAGATACACCCTACTCACTATGGAGTAGGGTTAATATATTAATATTATTTTGTTTTACTTTATATATATTTTTCTTTTGTCAAAATTTAAATATTTTTACTTATAATAAAATACTACCTTAAAATAATACTTTGGGGGAAAATATGAGTTTTGACTTTTTATTTTTTATATTTTTCTTTCTTATCTTTTTGTATCCTGAGATGATGATGAGATATAGAATAATGAGAAGATTGAGGTGTATAAGAGAGTTAGAAAAAGAAAGAAAAAGTAGAGTTATTGCCATGATACATAGACAGGAAGTTTTATCATTGTTTGGAATCCCAATTTATAGATATATAACTATTGAAGATAGTGAAGAAATTTTAAGGGCTATTAGATTAACTCCTGATGATATGCCTATTGATTTAATAATTCACACTCCTGGAGGTATTGCTTTAGCAGCAGAACAGATTGCTTTGGCCTTAAAAGAACATAAGGCAAAAACAACAGTTATTATTCCTCACTATGCAATGAGTGGAGGAACCTTAATAGCTTTAGCAGCAGATGAGATAATTATGGACAAAAATGCTGTTCTTGGGCCAGTTGACCCTCAACTTGGTCAATATCCAGCAGCTTCTATTTTAGAGAGTTACTACAAAAAAGGAGAAAAATTAAATGATGAAACACTTATTTTAGTTGATATAGCTCAAAAAGCAATAAAACAGATGGAAGACTTTGTTTATAATTTATTAAAAGATAAGTATGAAGAAGAAAAAGCTAAAAAACTTGCTAAGATATTAACTGAAGGTAGATGGACCCATGATTATCCTCTAACTGTTAAAAAACTTAAAGAGCTTGGAATTGAAATAAATACAAATGTTCCAAAAAAGGTTTATAAATTATTAGAACTCTATCCTCAACCAATGGGGTCAAAACCATCTGTTTATTATATTCCTGTTCCATACAATAAAAAGGGAAATAATGATAGTTAAAATTGATAATTTAAAGTTTAATGTAGAAATTGCTGATAACTTTATTAAAAGAGCTTTTGGTTTAATGTTTAGAGATATAGGAGATAAAGCTTTATTATTTAAATATAATAAAAGAAAAATAAGGGTTCATACATTTTTTGTTTTTTATCCTATTGATATATTCTTTATATATGATAATAAAGTGGTTGATGCTGTTAGAATGAATCCATGGGAAATTTACAAATGTAAGGAATATTCTAATATGATGTTAGAATTTAAAAGTAAAAACATTGATTTAAGTAAATATATTGGTAAAAAGGTTGAATTTTATGAATAACATAGATTTATTAATTGAGTTATTAAAAATTAAAACTGACAATCCTGTTGGTGTTAAAAGAGCATTTAAATTTTTGAAAAATTATTTTGATTCTTTAAATATAAAAAATAAAATTATTGAAAATTGTTTTGTTGCATATAGAAATAAAGATTTTGATTTAATATTAAATTCTCATATTGATACTGTTAAATTCCAGACGCCTATAAAAATAGAGGATAATAAAATATATGGTACTGGGTCAATAGATGCAAAGGGAAATATAGTTCTTCTTATAAATACTTTTTTAAATAATGATAATTCTATTTTAGTTATTTCCCCTGATGAAGAAAAAAATTCTTCAGGAGTTTATAATTTTTGCCAGAAGTTCAAGAATAAAATAAATAAAGAAATATTTTGTATTGTTGGAGAGCCAACAGATTTAAATATTTGTATTGGTCATAAGGGAAGATTTGAGGTTATAGTTAAGAGTAGAACAGCTCCAAGACATTCATCAATTCCTGGAGATAATCCAATTGAAGAATTAGCCAAAATAATATTAGATATAAAAAACCTACCCTTAAATAGTATAGTGATAGATAAAAAATACTCAAGTTCTATAACTCCAACATTAATAAGTGGAGGCTTAGAAAGTAATGTTATCCCTCCAGAAGCTGAGGTTTTATTTGATGTCAGGAGTGTAGAAAATGATATTATTAAAAAAATTAAAAACTTCTTAAAAAATTATAAGTGTGAGATTTATTTAAATCCTAATAGATTTTACTCAGATTTTTATTTATTAAATGATAAAAATCTTATAAAAAAATTAGAAAATATTGGAAAGATATCTTTTTTTAATGCTACTTGTGAGGCATATTTTTTTAATAAGTTTTTAAGAGCAAAAACAATAATTTTTGGTGTTGGTAAATTAGAATTAGCCCATACTAAAAATGAATTTTTAGATTTAGATGAATTTAAAAAAGGGTTAAAAAAAATAAACAAAATTGTTAATTTGGTGAGAGAATGAAACAGAATCCTTTTAAAAAAATTCCAACTATTCCACTCCCAGAAGAGTTAATGGATAAAGCTTTAAGAAGAGGAGAAAAAGTAGCTGAAGAAATGAGAAAAAAAGAATTACCTTGGCTCTTAAAAGCTAGAGCTGTTGAAGAACATAAAGTTAGGACTGTTGCCTCTGTAATAGCTGATAATCTACAAAAGATAATTGATAAAACTCCACCAGTTAGGAAACTGCCTAAGTTTTATCAGGAAATGGTTGAGGTTTTAGTAGGGATAGATGAATTTAAAAAATGTATGGGTGCTTTAAAATGGGCTTCTGAGTTAATAAGAAAGTTAGGAAATGAGTATGCTAAAAAAATTAGAAGAACCAAAAATCCAGAAGAAGCTGCAAAAATTAGAAAGGAATTTATTGGTAGAGCTAAATCAATTTTAAAACAAATAGAGCCAGAATTAGGATTCTTATCAGTGGCAAGAGAAAAATTAAAGGAACTTCCAACTTTTAAAGACACTTTTACTATTGTATTGGCAGGATATCCAAATGTTGGTAAATCAACACTATTAAAAAAACTTACTGGGGCTGATGTAGAAATAAATAGTTATCCATTTACAACAAAAGGTATAAATGTAGGACATTATGGAGATATTCAAATTATAGACACTCCTGGTTTGTTGGACAGACCATTATATGAAAGAAATGATATTGAACTTCAGGCAATATTGGCATTAAACTATTTAGCAGATTTAATTTTATTTATATTGGATGTTAGTGAGTTCTGTGGTTATACTATTGAAGAGCAAATAAATTTATTAAATGAAATAAAAAATCTCTTTAAAATTCCTATTGTTGTTGTTTTAAATAAAATAGACATATCTGATAAAGAAAAATTAATGGATATAAAAGAAAAATTAAAAGATTTTGAGATTATTGAAATATCTGCAGATAAGGAGATTAATCTTGATGAATTAAAAAAATATTTAAAAGAAAAATTAAAAAAATATTCTAAAAACCGTTCGGGAATTTAAATGTTAAAAGAGTTTTTTATAGAATTAATTAATAAATATGGATATTTGGGAATATTTATAATTGGATTCACAGAACCTATATTCCAACCTTTTCCAGTAGAAATATTTATAACTATAGGAATTATGTTAGGATTAGATTGGAAATTAATAATAGTTGTATCAACATTAGGGAGTGTTTTAGGAGGAATGGTAACATATTTCTTAGGAATTAAGTTTGGAGAAAAATTAATGTATAAATTATTTGATGAAAAAAAAATTATTAAAGGTAGAGAATTTTTAAAAAAATGGGGAATTTTGGGAGTAATAATAGCAAGTTTTACCCCTATACCCTTTGAAATTATTTGTTGGGTATGTGCAAGTTTTGAAATGCCATTCAATAGATATATTTTAGCTATATTTATTAGTAGATTGTTGAGGCATACAATTGTAGTAATAACATTAGTTTTTATAAAAAATCATATATAAGGTGGAAATATGTGCTTGGCAATTCCATGTAAAGTTGTTGAGATTATTGAAGAAGATAATGAGAAATATGCAATAGCAGAATATAAAGGAGTTAAACAAAAAGCAAAATTAACATTGTTAGAAGATGTAAAAGTAGGGGATTATATACTAATCCATGCAGGATATGCAATAGAAAAGATGAGTGAAGAAGATGCAAAATTAAGTTTAGAAGCATGGGAAGAAGTTTTTAAAGCATTAGAAAAAGATTAGTCAGATTCTACTTTTACAGCACCTGTTGGACAAACATCTTCACAAACTCCACAAAATGTACATTCATCTTCTCTTGCTACAACAACCTTATCTACATCAATTTCAAAAACTTCCATTGGGCAGTTATTTACACATTCAGCACAATCTGGACCTTTACATAAATTATAATCTATTTTTACAGCCAAAATTATCACCTCTTAATATTATATAACAACTATTTTATAAAGTCACTTAGTTATATATATTATTTATGTATCTTTGTAGGTGATAACTTGGAAATTGATAATGCAATAAATAAATTGTTAAATAGTGCAATTGATTTTAGAAAAGGAAATGAAGAGATAAATAAGTTAATAATTCAGCTATATGATGTGCTTAAGAATATTGAAAATACTATGAGAGTTATAGAAAATAAATATTATGAAATTAGAGATAGAAGAGAAAATATAAATCCTGAAATATTAGAGAAATTTTTAGAGAATATTGAAAATATATCTAAAGTTGTGGAAAATGTTAAACTTATGGTAAATAATCTTGAATCAAGCATAACAAAAAATGAAGAATCAATAATAAAATTATGTGAAACAATAGAAAAACTTAAAAATCTTGATAAGGATAAATATAATATGGCTGCTATTGAATATGAAAAGATTAATGAAATTGTAAAATTTAATAAAGGAAAGTTGTTAGAACTTAAAGATTTGTGTGAAAGTATTGAGGATAGAATTAAAGAGATTTTATTAGATATTGAAAATACCTTAAAATAATTTTTAATTTTATTGTAAAATTTGTGTGGGGTGTTTGTAATGGGTAAAGTAGATGATATAATATCAAAAATTAATACTTTTGTAGCAGAGACTCATTTTGGTTTTAATATAATAAATAATGATTTAGATAATAAAATATTAAAACTTAGGGATTTATCAGATAAAGTTGATTTTCATATTTTTGAGGCTAAAAATACATTAAACTCTGCAACTCTAATTAATGAATCTTTAAATGAAATTAATAAGGATGTCTTTTCACTCAAAAAAGATATTGCTAAATTAAAAATATTTAATATAAGAAGATTCTCATTTTATAGATACAATACACACTTAAAAAACTTCCAAAAAGTATTGTATTTATTAAGTAACAATTATGAAAATATGTCTAATGAACTTAATAAACTTAAAAATTTAAGTTATATTTTATTAATTCTCTTAACCTTAAATATAATCTTTCTACTAATGGTTATAATGAGTTAAACCATTCAGGGCATTTAATTAACTTATATCCTCCAAATTTCCCAGATTTGCTACATATACAGAATCCTAAATTTTTTAAATCTTTAATTCTATTATGAACTGCTACTCTGCTGTTTCTTTTAATATATCTTTTCAAAAACTCTCCTGAAATATAATCAGTATTTTTTATAAATATATGATTTTTTTCTAATATTTCTCTTGCTGTTTCTTCTCCATATTTTTTAGATAATTCTTCATATAACTTATTAATTCCAATTAATAAATTTAAAATTATAAAATGACCTAAGTCAAGCTTTATATTTTTATTATAAGCAACTTCTAAAAATTTCCATAAATCATAATTTTTATTATAGGCTATCTTATCTATATCTATCATTTTCTACCTCTTGCCTTTGCAACTCTTCTTGCAAGTGCAACCATACCAATCTCAACCAAACCAACAAAAAATTTCTCTAAGCCTCCACATGTCCATATAGCTTTACCAAATGTTGTTTTTTTGATTCTTTCTTCATATTCTTTTGGAGAAATATCCTCTCCAGTTGTTTTTTTAGTGACTATTGCAGCTGCTTCCATTAACTCTTCCCAGGACACATCTTTAAGATAGTTATGTAATTCTTTAAATATCTTATAAACAGGAATCTCATATAATTTAGCTAAAGTTTTAACAATATCACAACTTCTAACAACACCTACAACCTTTTCATCTCTTGATAAAACAGGAATACTAACCAGTTTATATTTAACAAATTTTAAAACTACTTCTCTTGCTTCATCATCTTCATATACATAAATAACTTCTTTCTTAGGATACATATATTTACTAATATTTTCATTAAATTCCTTCTCAGATATGCCCAAAATATCTAATGATGTTATCCATCCAACAAGTTTTTCATGATTATCTAAAACAGGTGCAGAAAATCTAAATCTTTTTTTTAGTTTTTTTATGACATCTATAACTTTATCATCTTCATAAATTTTTACAAAATTTTTATCCATCAATTCTTTAACTTTCATTAAAAAACCCCCAATAATATTATATATAATAATTTTATTGTGCATTCTATTTTAAAGTAACTTATCTAAAATTATTATATGTCCTAACCAAAATATGATTTATAATATTTATTACGTTAAAAATTTTTTATTTTTAGTTTAGAGGATTTTAACCGGTTATTTTTCGATTTTAAGGATTTTTATCAATTTTCCAAGGGTCGCGTATTTTAATTATTTTAAGTATTTGGATGTAGTGAATTATCGAGATTTTTAAAAGATTTTTGACAATTATTTTTAAATTAAAATTTCCCTAATAAACAAAACGTATTTTCAAAATTAAAAAGTTTTTAAATTAAAAAATCAAAAAAGAAAGATAAATTAAAAACTTCAAAGGTTTATAAATAAAAGCTATTACCTACCCCCTGACAAATTACATAATAGAAAAAGTTATATATTAGAAGAGATATTATACTAAATACGTAAAATT
>JAJRSC010000027.1 GCA_024278985.1 archaeon | reverse complement strand
AGCTAAAATCTTTTAAAAATCTCGATAATTCATTACATCCAAATATTTAAAATAATTAAAATACGCGACCCTTAGAAAATTGATAAAAATCCTTAAAATCGAAAAATAACCGATTAAATTCCTCTAAACTAAAAATAAAAAATTTTTAGCGTGATAAATATATATTAATTCTCCTTTAAATAAATCATAATACTTATATATTTAATAAAATTAGATTAAATACTAAAAGTAAAGTATATATATTACAATTATGTGTATAAAATCTCTATAAATTACTGAGGGAGAGATTAAATGAGAAATCAAGGAAGAGGTCAAAAACCTGCAAAAAGACAACAAAGACCACAAAATTTTGAATACATAAGAAAATTAAATGGGAAGATTGTAAAAATATTCTTAAGAAATGGAGAAAAAATAGAAGGAGAAATTGCTGGAATATCAACATATGAGATAATTGTTAAAGTTAATAACAAAAATCTATTAATATATAAACATGCAATTGATTATATAGAATATTAAGGTTTAAAATAAAAGAGATGTGAGGAACAAGAACAATCAGAACATCCAAAACCTTTAATTGATTTAAACATCTTTGCTAAATCCTTAGCCACCAAACACTCAACTTTTTTATTTGTTATATATATTTCCTCAACTTTTCCATATTTTAAGAGATAATCAATATGCCAATGATATTTTTTTTCATCTTTTAAATGTCTTTCAATTCTATTTTTTAAATTAACTGTACTTCCATATGCTGAACCAACATAAAAATATATACCTTTTTTAAAAAATACTTCATTCTTTCCAAATTTTATTTTTCTACCATCTTTTAATTTTATTTTTAAAATGTATGTGCCCTTTTCATTAGGTATCTTTTTTTTGGAGACCTTTTTAAACTCATATTTCTTTAATATTTCATTGAAATATTTAAGTTTTTTATAATAAGGACAAATTTCTTTTATTTCATCATAACATATATTACACTTTGGCCTGACATTACATATTTCTCTCCCAAAAACAACCAATAAATTATTTATATCTTTCCAATATTTTTTAGGAAGTTTTTTTCTTAATACCATCTCTGTCTCTTCAGGAGTTTCAGTATCTACTATTTCCCATCTATTACATATCCTATGGACATGAGTATCTACACATATCCCATCCTTATCAAAAGCTAAAGATAATACTAAATTAGCCGTTTTTCTTCCAACCCCTGGAAGTTTTAAAAGTTCTTCCATACTATCTGGAACTTTACCATTATATTTATCTATTAATATCTTTGCAAGTTCTTTAATCTTTTTTGCCTTAACTCTATAAAATCCAGCAGGATATATTAACTCTTCTAATTTTTTATCATCAATTTTTAATATATCTTCAACAGAATTTATTACCTTAAATAACTTTTTACTAACTTCTTCAGTAACTTCATCCTTAGTTCTTGCAGAGATAATTGTTGATATGAGAATCTTAAAAGGGTCTTTATCTTTTGCTATATCAGTAACAACAGCATTTTTATTAGTTCTCTTTTTTAATATCTCTAAAAGTTCCATAATCATCTCACTTTTATTTTTTTCCATGGCTTATTTTCTGGATTTAAATAATATTCTAAAATATTATCCTTCTTTAATAGTCTTAAAAACTCTGAGTAATTTTTAGAATTGTATAAATAACTTCCTAATTTATTATCTCCTCTTGATAAAATTGCCTGGCAAAGCATTGAATTAAAGTTTTCCATTTCAACCTTAACATTTTTAAGTTCTTTTTTTATATATTTTAGTTTATTTTTAGATGTTAAATCAAAAATCTCATTTTCAAACTCAGTATGTGGTTTGGGAATGAATGGATTTATTGAAACTTCTACTTGCTTAATTTCTCTTTTAATTTTGTTTGTTAAATTTATAATTTCTTTTATATCCTCCTCTGTTTCATTTGGCAATCCTACCATAAAATATAATTTAATTTTTTTAACATTATGCTTTTTGGCTAATTCAACTGCATTAAATATATCTTCCTCAGAGATATCTTTTTTTATAAACTCTCTCAATTCTTCACTCCCTGCTTCTGGAGCTATTGTTAAAGTTTTTGGCTTAATCATTCTTAATAAATCTTCTGTTATAGTATCTGCTCTCAATGAAGAGGGGGAAACTTGAACTCCTTTATTTGTTAGATATTCTAAAAGTTCATGAATATATTTATAATCTCCAACAGATGGGGATATTAATGCAACTTTATTAACTTTATTAATCTCTATCCCTCTATCTGCTAAATATATCAAATCTTCCAACTTCCTAAATCTTGGTGGATAATAAATAACTCTTGCTAAGCAAAATTTACATCTTCTTGGGCAACCTCTCCCCAACTCTAATAAAAATGCTTCTCCATAGGCAGATTCTTTATATGTTGGTTGATATATTGGATAATCTTCAATACCTAATTTTTTTGGATATATTCTTTTAACACTATTTTTATTATTTGTTAAAACTCCATCAACATCAAAATTTTTTTCTATAACTTCTCTCATAACTTCTGAATTTTCAATTTCTCCAACTATAAAGGCATCAAAAATATTAATTAGTGGATAGGGATTAGATATAGCACATGGTCCCCCTCCAACAAAAATAGCATTTGGATTTTTTGGCTTTAAATCTTTTATAATTTTTATAGCATTAAAATAGTCTAATTCATACTGTAAAGTTATAAATATTGCATCAAAATTTTTAATTTGTTGATAATTCTCTAAAAAATAGACGTTAATATTTTTATATCCTAAGTTAGATAAATGGACTGGTAATATATGAACTGCTAAGCATGATATTCCTGCTTTAAATTTATTTGGGTAGATAATGGCTATATTTTTCATTATATAACCCTTGTATAGGTGATTTTTTTGTTGAGATTAAACTCTGGAAATGTTATAAATGAGAATGTCCATAAAATTGGTGTTGTTGCATTAGGCTCTTTTTTGGAAAATCATGGCACTCTCCTACCAATAGATACAGATATTAAAATTGCCTCCTATATCTCCCTAAAATCATGCCTATTAACAGGGGCTAAATTTTTAGGTGTTGTTATTCCTTCAACTGAATTTAACTATATAAAGCATGGTATTCATAACCAACCTGAGGATATTATTGATTATCTAAAATTTATATTATCCTGGGCTAAAAAAATAGGTATTGAGAAGGTTATTATTGTTAACTGTCATGGAGGTAATTTAATAGTTGAGAACTATCTTAAAACTTTAGAAAATAATTTAAATATAAAAATTTATTTTATGTCTTTTCCATTAACTCATGCATCAACTGAAGAGGTTTCAATAGGTAAGGTTTTAGGGATTGTTAAGGGAGATATTGAAGAACATTTAAAATGTCCTGAGGTTGGATTTATTGGATTTAAGGAGGCAAGAAAAATTAACAAAGATATAGATAGGGAAGCTCAAAAAGTAGAAAAAGAAGGTGTCAGGATAGATGAAAACTTAGGAAAAGAACTTTTAAATAAATATATAAATAAGGTAGTTGAAAAAATAATTTTACTAAGTTCCCATAATTATCCTAAATAAGTCTCTCAATCCAGGAGCTAATCCAAGAGCCATAATTGCAAGCTTAATAATATTTATTAAGTCATCTTTATCTTTTTCTTTATTTAAGATATATAGTATGGCTAAAACTATAGTTAGTTTAACTAAAATAAAAGAAAATGGTGTAAAGTGTTCCATTAAAAATCTTGGAATAGGATGTTGTTCCCAATAGTTATAAAAGGCAATTCCAACAGTTGTAGCAGAGCCATCAACCAACTGACCTAAAACTACTAAATAATCCAACCTACTTTTAAGGATATTAAACCTTTTATTTATTAGTAATGTAATCCCAAATGATATTAAAAAAATTATCAAAAAATAGAATAATGCTTCAATATGATGAATATGCTGAATAAAAATTATAAAAAAATAAAATAAAGGAATCCCTCCAATTATACTGGCTATTTTATAGTAATTTTTTTTAAAAAAATATCCTGATATTAATATAGTTATTATAAAAAAGCCACCTACTAAAAATATAATTCCTGGAGTTATTGTTAAAAAACTCCTTTCAATATATCCCAAATCTACTAAAGCCCTTAGTAATGCTATTAACACTGCAAAAACTATGGAAGGAATAGCAAATTTTTCATCAATATCTATATTTAACCTCTTTAATCCTTTATAAAATAGATAAAGAGCAAAAGCTAATATAATTCCATAAGTAATTTCCTGAACTATATTATAACCACTCCCAGTTTCAGCAGGTAGTATATAGTATTTATATATAAAATTATAAATTGCATTCAAAATATCCATATAGTATCACTCTTTAATTATCTCATAATAGTCAGGATAAAATATATGATAATGAGGTAAAGCCTTTTTTAGTTCTTCATTAACTTTTATTATTATTTTAAAATCTTCATCATCTAAATATCCAATTAATCCATTTTTTATAGCTTCTTTACATTTTAATGAGCATGGAATAAAACCAGCAGTTAAAACAACCTTTTTATCAATATTCTCAACTTCTTTTAAATGTTCATTATCTATAACTACTCTACCAGAAATAAATGATTTAATACAACACTCAGGATAACCTAAAAATTTTCCTAATTCCCAATCATCTAATCTCCTATATATTCCCAACTCACTTGCCACATATGGGTCAAGAGCTGGCCTAACCTTTGGCTTATATTTATTTACAATTTCATCATATATTTTTAGTCTTTCAATAATAACATTTACTATAAAATCATCTAATTTTTTTACATGTTCACTTAATACTTTATAGTTGCTGTCTCCTTTTAACAACTCCAGAAATTTATTTAAATACATATTAACACACTCCACAGATAAAATTATAAATTAAATTATTTAATTTAATTAAAACCTTTCTCCTTATAGGTTTTTTATATTCTTTTTTATCCAAAACAAAGAAATGATTTTAAAAGAAGCTGTCTAATGTTAATTGTTTAGCTTTATCTTTCTTTTTTTCTTTTTCTTTATCTTTTGTTTTTTTCTCTTTCTTCTTTTCTTTGTTAGCTTTTTCCTCTTCTTCTTTTCTCTTTTTATCTTTTTCTTCTTTTACTTTTTCATAAGTAATATTTTTTTCTTCCTTTTTTTCTTCTTTTTTAATTTCTTTTTTTATTTTTTTCTCTTCTTTTTTTATTTGCTTAACTAACTTTAATAAATTTTTTCCAAATAGTTTTTCTATTTCATCCTCAGTTAATTCAAAAAAGATACATAGTTCAGCAGCTTTTTTTGGGTTATCAATACTAATAATTTTTAGCATATTTAAATCAAATCTTGCCCTTTTTTTTGAAGAATGTGTTTTTTCTGCAATCTTTTTTAAAACCTTATTTATTAATTCTCTTTCAGATTTTGTTACTGTTAATAATCTAAATATTTTAGGATATTTATATGGAGTCCATTTTCTATATTTTTGTTTCTTAGATAATGCCACTCCAGCAGTCATTAAGTTGGTTGCATATTTCCAAAAACTATAATTTTGTGTTTTTACTGCTCTACCTAAAAATCTATCAGCTTTAGATAAATAATCATAGGCCTTAGCAACCTCTTCCAAATTTTCACATTCATATGGAATATTTTCAGCAAGCCACTCCTCAACAATATCAGGAGTTTCATCAACATTCATTAATGCAGTTGTAGCAATTCCATAGTTTGTAGTTTTTAAAATAATTCTCAATGCATCAAAAATATTTTTTTCTCTATTCCTATCTGGAAGTTTCTGGACAGATTCATAATGTAAATCATCAGATAATGCTAATGCTTCTAAATCATTTATTGCACTTCTTAAATCTCCTGCTGAGTGGTTTGCAATTGCTCTTAAAGTTTTATCATCTACATTTAAATTTTCCTTCTCAGCTATTTTTTTTAGAACCTTATATATATCTCTTGAAGATAGTGGTTTTAATTCTACAACATCAACATAATTTAAGAGATTTTTTAATACTGGGGCATAGGCATCATTAGCTGTCATTATAATTGGATTCTTTGCTATTTTAGCTATTTTTATTAATTCTCCAACTCCTCCAGTATCTTCTTTTGAAGATATTCCATCCACTTCATCTAATATTATTAATGTTCTTTTTCCTAAGATTGATTTAGATACTGCTGACTGTCCTACAATTCTTTTTATTGCTGATGCATTTCTTCTATCACTTGCATTTAGTTCTATAACATCAAAACCATAAGTATTAGCTAATGCATATGCAAGGGTTGTTTTACCAACTCCTGGAGGTCCATACAATAAGATAGGTTTTCCTCCTTTCCCCTCTAAGAAATTTTTTATCCAATTTTTAAGTTTTTCTTTAACCTTTTCATGCCCAACAACTTCATCCAATGTCTTTGGTCTATATTTCTCAATCCAATTTAACATAAAAATCACTCTAAAACCTTAATATCATAACTAATTATATACTCCCTTGGTGCATAACTCTTAACTATTCTTTTATTTAGAATCTCAAAATTACATTTATTTTCAAAGGGCTTAATTCCCTTTTCAAAAGATTCTGAAATTGTATAATAATGAATAATTCCCCCTTTTTTTACTATTTCAAGAGCTTTATCTATAAAAAGATGGGAATATTTTGGTAGATTCATAATAACCCTTGTTCCTTCAACATCTACCTCCCTAACATCAGAATGTATTGGGACAATTTTATGTTTTAACTTATTTAACTCAATATTTTTCCTTAACAGTTCTATAGCATAAGGATTAATATCAATTGCATAAATCTTTTTTGCAGTCTTACAGGCAATTGAAAAAGGTCCTACTCC
Source organism: archaeon (assembly GCA_024278985.1). GTDB lineage: Archaea > AGJL01 > Methanococci > Methanococcales > Methanocaldococcaceae > Methanocaldococcus. Next base: position 28,528 of record JAJRSC010000027.1, on the reverse strand, counting down.
AGCAAACATATCAACAACAATATCATCTAAATTTACCAACTCTCCAACTCTCTTTCTTTCCCATCCTAATCTTGGAGAAAAATAAACCTTTGCTATATCAACATAAAGCCTATAATTATTCTCTTTATGAATTGTTAGAGTTCTATTCTCTCCTGCTAAATGTTCAATCTCTCTAACTCTATAATCTCCTTTTATTTCACTTTTTTTTCTAAATACACCTTTACATGGAATTAATTTATATGCTAAATTTCCAATTTCTTTCCTAATTTCCTTAGGAACTTCATCATCTATTTGTAAAATAATTAAATCTCCTATCTGGTCATAAGATACAGCTAATAACTTATTTTCAATTAAATCCTTATATTTTTCTAATATTATTTCTCTAAAACTTTTTTTCTTTTTTCTCTCTATCTTTTTTAAGTTTTTCTCAACTATTTCAAAATCATAATTTACAATATTCTTAAGTAAATACATATCTACATATTTTAATGGAAAGTATATATAACTATCATCAGTTTCTATCTTATACTCTCTACTTAGTAAATCATAATTTAATAAAATTTTCCTTACATTTTCTCCTAATTTTTTGTTAATTTTTAGACAGAACATAAAAAGACCTTAGGAACTTTTTATTATAAGTTGGAGAATTATTTTTTAATATTTTTTGATATCTTTTCTTTATAAAAGTAGAGTATAGATAAAAATCCTAAGATTAGATAAATATTAATTGTTGGTTCATATTTAAATCCTAATATATACCCTATAAAATAAGAAATTAAAACAATAAGAGAAATTATTCCTACTCCAATACCCAAAGTATTAGCAGTTATTATAAATGAATCATTTTTATGTCCCAATATATATAATATCCCAATACACAATAAGGAAATTCCTCCAAAAATATCCCCTAAAAATAATTTAGGGAGGGGATAGTTAAATAAACCTTTTAATATATCTAAGATTCCAGCCAATATATAAATTGCTCCCAATATGATATAAATCATCATTATCCCCTTCAACAAAAAATCAAGTTCCCAATAATAAATATAGTTAATGAAACAAAATATGCCAAAACTATTAAATATAGCATAACAAAAATTGTCCATTTTAAACCTAATTCTTGTTTTATGACTCCTAATGTAGCAAGGCATGGGACATATATTAATGTAAATACCATATAAGCATATGCAGACACAGGAGTAAAGTATTTTGTTAGAATATTTAATAATTTATCTCCACTCACTCCATACAATATTCCTAAACTACTAACTACTAACTCCTTAGCCATCAAGCCATAAAATAGTGCTGTTGTTTCTTTCCAACCCCAACCAAATGGAGAAAATATAACTGATAAAAATTCTCCTATTTTTGCAGAAAATGACATTTTTATAAGTTCTGGATTTTTAAAAACATCTTCTCCTAGAAATCCTGAGGGTCCAAATACAGTTAAAAACCATACTAATATAGAACCAAATAATATTATTGTTCCTGCTTTACGTAAGAAGTGCTTAATTCTTTCCCATGTATTTACAAAAATTTCTCTAAAACTTGGAATATGATAATTTGGAAGTTCATAAGTTAGTTCTTCAGGTTCTTCCTTAAATAATACTATTCTAAATATTTTTGATAATATCAATGCTAAACTTATCCCTAAAGTATATAATGATAAAATAACTAAACCCTGATTTTTACTAAAAAATGCTGAGGCAAATAATACATATATTGGTAATCTTGCAGAACATGAACATAATGGATTTATAATAATTGTTAAAATTCTATCCTTCTCATTTTCTATAGTTCTTGCTGCTAAAATTGCTGGAACATTACACCCAAATCCTAAAATTAGTGGAATAATTGCCTTGCCAGGTAGTCCAAATTTCCTTAAATACATATCAGCCAATATTGGAATCCTTGCCAACAATCCAGTTCCTTCATAAAATGATATACCTATGTATAAAAATAATAATAGTGGAATAAAAACTAAAACAGCCCCAACCCCTCCAATAATACCATCTGCTAATAAAGATGCTAAAAATTTATTGGTTACTATTTCCTTTATAAAATTGGAAAAAATGTTAATTAATGTTTCAATAATATCCATAAATGGTTTTGATGCTGTAAAGGTAAATGTGAATAGCATCCATAATAAAGGCACTACTACCAAAATCCCATAATATCCATTGAATAAAACTTCATCAATGTGGTAGGTTAAATCTTTCTCTACATAAATCTCATTGTTATCATATACTATTTCTTTTATTTTTTTAATTAATTTTAATCTTTCAACTTCAAAAGGATTTTTTCCATTATATTCCTTTTTTAGTTCTTCATTAATTTTATTTAACTTCTTTTCCAACTTATTCCATATATCTGTATCTTTAACTATATTTATTATATAATCATCATTTTCTAAAAGTTTTATTGCCAACAATCTTAAATTGTATTCTTTAAGATTTTGGTCTTCTTTTAGAATATCTATAATCTCCTCTATATATTTCTCCAATTTAGGATATTTTAAAATAACATAATTCTTATTTTTACAAAGTTCTTTAATCATTTTTTTTAAATCTTCAATTCCTACCTTCTTTTTTACTGAAATTGGAACAATTTTTATATTTAAAATATTTTCAAGCTCTTTTATTTTTTTATAATCTAATTTACATAGGTCTATCTTATTTAATGCCATAAGTAAGTTATTTCCCATCTCTAAAAGTTGTAAAGTTAAATATAAATTCCTATCTAATGTTGTAGCATCAACAATATTAACAACTAAATCAGGTTTATTTTTTAAAAAATATTCCATTGTAACCTTTTCATCAATTGCTCCAGTTGACAAACTATATACTCCTGGTAAATCAATTATTTTATAGTTATTATCAAAATAGCCCTCTTTTTTTTCAACTGTTACCCCTGGCCAATTTCCTATATATACATTTTCTCCAGTTAAAAGATTAAAAAGAGATGACTTTCCAACATTAGGGTTTCCTATTAATGCAATTTCATACATTTATTCACCCAACTCCTCAACTAATATTTTATTTGCCATCCCTCTACCTAATCCTAATCTACAACTTCCAACTAAAACAACTATTGGACCTCTATTGTTTATAAGAACTTTTACTCTCTCTCCTTCTCTTAATCCCATACTTAATAACTTATTCCTTAACCCCTGTCCAGCAAGAATTTCCTTTATTATTACTTCTTTTCCACTCTCTACTTCTGCCAATGTTGTCATGTTTTAACCTTGGTTAAAAAATTTAAATTAGGTTAAATTTTTATTTTAACTAAAATTTATATTAAAAGGTAATATAAATATATTCCTATGGCCAAGTTATTAACTTAGGAACTTCAGGCAGTTTTTTAATTTTTTTATTAATTATAGGATGCCAATCATCAAAATTAAAACCATATTGGGATAGATATCCAACGACCCACCTGGTTATTCCGTATCCAGTACAACCTGTCCAAACTTTTCTCCCTTTATAATCTTTTATTTTAAAACCTTCAACAAAATGGGTTCCATGGACATTTGCAGATGTAACTGCAACTCCTTTTCTTTCATCTTTTATATGTGGTAACCATATCCTCATTTCATACTTAGGGACATCAGGAAATTCTATATTTCTATCTTCTTTTTTCCTTCCTTCTAAGTAAAATGGGTCATCTCCAACCTCTACCCAATACTCTAAATCAAGTTCCTCAGCCAATTTTTCAGCAGCTTTTAAAGTTTTATCTCTAATCTCTTCAACAATTTCAGGAGTTCCTACCCAAATACACTCTACTCTCAAAAATTCATTTACTCTATCTAAACCTCTTGCTCCTCCACCTTCCCATCTATATGTCCATCCACTTCTATCAAAAAACATAATTGGTTTTTCTGCATCAATAACTTCTCTTTCTAAGAATTGATAAAATGGCTCACACTGGGCAGGTGCTAAAACATAGGCTGGGTCTCTTAATAAAGATTTTAATTTATCAATAGGAATCTCTTTTTTAACCATCATCTCATTAACAAACTCCTCAAAAAGTTCTGGTTCTCTTTTTGGAGGACAAACATAATACATTCCCTCAGGTAGTCCTTCTAAGTATCTCATCTTATACATAATTTCAAGAGGTATAAGTTTAGGTAATAGTACTTCAACAAAACCAATATTTTTAATTTTTTCAACAATTAACTCCTCAAAAGCTCTAAATAAGGCTGTTATTGGAGGCAAGTATATCCACTGCCCTCTTCCAGGAAATTTTTTAATCCAACCAAGTTTTTCAGCAACATCAGTAGGGTCTTCAAAGAAATTTATGGTTCTTTTAGCTTTGTATTCTTTAACTATAGTCCCAGGAGGAATTTTACAAACTCTTGAAGTTAAATCCTCTTTTTCTAACTCTTCTCTTACAAGTTTTATGGCTATATCTACAATATTTCTTTTTATTTCTCCTTCTTCTAAATTTTCAAAAATTAACCTTATACTGTCATCATCAACTTCAATTTTACACTCTGGGATTTTAAAATTCTTTAATTTATTTGCTCTCTCATCTTTTAATTCAATAATGTATTTATCAACTATAACCTTCCTAACACCTATTTTAAATTCCTTACCCAATTTTTGTGCTAATGCCTTTTTTAGTCTTATTATTGCATCATGAGCTCTGCTATATCTTCCAGATAAAATATTTAAATTTAATGTATTTCCATTTATTCCATAAAACATTATTTTAGAAGCCTCCTCTTCTTTTCCCTTAGGAACACCTTTTAAAAATAGAGTATCAGCCTCTTTAATAACTTCCTCAACTGCTTTTTTTGCATCTTCATTTAGTTCTTTACTAAAAATAATTTTTCCATATAAATCAAATATCACCTATATCCCTCCATAATTGATTTTTAAATTAAAAAAGTTTTTAAATAAACAATAAACATTAAAATTATATAATAATTTACTGTGGAAGATTATGAAACCAATACTTATATTTATTGGAATATTTTTAATATTTTTAGGAATGTTTTTAATCAGTTTAGGAATGTTACTTCCTAACACTAATGAAGAAAAGACAGATAATAATAATGAAAAGGTTGAATATGCTGGAGTTGTAATGATTGGTCCAATTCCTATTGTTGTTGGAAATTCCCCAACATTAATTATTATCTCAGTTTTAATATTAATTCTAATGCTTTTATACTTTATATTTGCCTTTAAATTTTATGTAAAATAATTTTTTTATTTTAATATTAATTTATAAATTTGACTATGTGATACTATGAATTTAAAGAGAGAAGTTATAAGATGTATTATTAGTAGAATCTTAGAGGAAAAACCAACTGATAAAAAAGAATTGAACAAATTAAAAGAGAGTGTTTAAGAAAATATAAGGCAAAATTTGGGCATCCTTCAACATCTGAAATTTTAGCTGAAGCAACTGAAGAAGAAAAAAAAATTCTTATACCTATTTTAAGAAAAAAACCAGTGAGAACTATCTCAGGAGTTGCTGTTGTTGCAGTTATGACATCTCCAGAGAGATGTCCTCATGGTAAATGTATCTTTTGCCCTGGAGGAGTTGATAGTGTATTTGGTGAAGTTCCTCAAAGTTATACAGGAAAAGAGCCTGCAACAATGAGAGGATTAATGTTTAACTTTGACCCTTATCTACAAACTAAGGCAAGAATTGAACAGTTGGAAAAAGTTGGACATCCAACAGATAAAATTGAATTAATTATTATGGGTGGAACATTTCCAGCAAGAGATATAGAATATCAAGATTGGTTTATAAAGAGATGTTTAGATGCAATGAATGAAAAAGATAGTATAAATTTGGAGGAAGCTCAAAAAATAAATGAGAGAGCTAAACATAGATGTGTAGCTTTATGTATTGAAACAAGACCTGACTATTGTAAAGAAAAAGAAATTAATCAGATGTTAAAACTTGGAGCTACAAGAGTAGAGCTTGGAGTTCAAACTATATATAATGATATATTAGAATTTTGTAAAAGAGGGCATACTGTTGAAGATACAATAAAGGCAACTCAACTTTTAAAAGACAGTGGTTTAAAAGTATCCTACCATCTAATGCCAGGACTTCCAGGAAGTAATATTGAAATGGACAAAAAAATGTTTAAAGAAATATTTACAAATCCAGATTTTATGCCAGATATGGTTAAAATATATCCTTGCTTAGTTATTGAAGGAACAGAACTTTATAAACTATGGAAAGAAGGAAAATTTAAACCATATAGAGAAAAGGAAGCAATTGAAGTTATTGCTTATGCAAAATCTATAATGCCAAAGTGGGTAAGAACTTCAAGAATACAGAGAGATATTCCAGCAACTGTTATAGTTGATGGTGTGAAAAAGAGCAATTTAGGAGAGTTGGTTTATAAGTATATGGAAGAGCAAGGAATTAAATGCAAGTGTATAAGGTGTAGAGAAGTAGGGCATGTAATGTATAAAAAAGGAATTACTCCAGATATTGAGCATATAAAGTTATGTAGGGAAGAGTATGAAGCAAGTGGAGGGTTGGAGATATTTTTATCTTATGAAGATGTTAAAAATGATATTTTAATAGCCTTTTTAAGATTAAGAGTTCCATATAAACCATTCAGAAAAGAAATTGATGAAAAAACTCTATTAGTTAGACAATTACATGTATGTGGCCAAGAAAAACCATTAACAAAAGATATTAAAGAAATAACTTGGCAACATAAAGGATTTGGAAAAAGATTAATAAAAGAAGCTGAGAAAATAGCAAAAGAGGAATTTAATGCTAAAAAATTACTTATAACCAGTGGAATTGGTGTTAGAGAATATTATAGAAAATTAGGATATAAAAGAATTGGTGCATATATGGGAAAAGAATTAACTTAAAATATTAATTAATTTTAATCTTAAATTTCTTTTTCTGTCTTCATCCATTTTAAGCTTTTTGTGAAGCTCCATTAAAGATTTTTCTAATATTGAGGTATCTACATAATATTTATCATCTAGTTTTTGTACAATATTAAGGCTTACAAACTTATCAAGATATGTTTTAACTTTTTCTAGAGGAATATGTAATTTATTAGATATTTCTTCAATGGTTGCAATGTTATCAATTAAAAATGGAATTATTTCTGCTTCTTCTTTATTAAATTCAAAACCTTCAATTAAATAATCTTTAATATTTTTTAAAGCGTCTAATTCTAATACTACTCCTGAATATGATAATGGGCTAAAAATTGTAGATAATCCTTTAGCAACACATTCTCCATAAGACAAATTAATAAATAAATATTTTTCATCACATGGAACAATTCTCTGATTAAATAACATCTCTAAAAATGGATGTGATTTTTCAGTTCTAAAATCTGGATTCTTTATAATTTCTAAAGCATAGCATTGATTTATAATAGCTAATGAATTTTTAAATTTACTTCTAATTTTTCTAAATGCTTCACAACATTCCATAATGTAGTTTGGATTTGTTTCCATTAATGTTAAAAAAGTACCTTCTGGAATTTCTGAATTAACATATAATGCATCATTTTTTACTCTATATATATATAAATTAATTAAATTCCCATATACATCAGAATATGCTAAAGGATATGTAATTCTAAAATCTAAAGTATTTAGATGTTTATTAAAATACTGTTCTATATCAATAATTGATAATCCTGTATGTTTTGAGATTAATCTTAAATATTCTTGATATGCAGGTTTATTATTAAGTTCATATATAATATTTCCCTCAGATTTTGTTATTTTAGCATATAGTTCTGTAGGCTTATATGGATTAAAATATATGAGTTTATATTTTAATTTACCCATAATTAAAGTAAATACACATCCATCTTTAACAATATCCCCATTATAAATTAAAAATGTATCTTTATATGTCTTATTATCTGATGCAATATTTCCAATTATTGGAATTGGTAAATCTTTTCTTATATTTTTAATTATTTTATCTATCATTCTCCATACACTAAAATCAAAAAAAGCTAACCCTAAAAATTTATTTTTCATGGATATACATCCATATTTTAGCTTAATTTTTTCAATAACATCATTTGCTATTTTGTAACCATCTTCAGGAGTTTCTATTTTCTCAAATACTGGGACAAATCTGTATATATTTTCAAATGCAAAAACCATTATACTATTTTCAGTATATAACTTAGAATTATAATAAAATCCACCTGTTGAATAACCAATAATATAATCACTATCAATTTTGGTTGAAAGTCCATTTAAAAATTCTTGAACTTTATCCTTATCTAATACTGTAGTAGCTACTAATACCAAACTTGTTTTACCATAACTTTTTAATATTTCTTTTCCAATATGTTTTCCTGTGGCATAGAAATCTTCGATATTCTCTAAAAGATATGTGCCAGTATTCATATTTACCACATATTTAAATATTTTTTTAGAGTAAGAGTAATGTATATATAACTCTTACTTATTATATTATATAAACCTTGGGTAAGAATAACTACTTTATGTGCGGGGGTCGCCAAGCCTGGCCAAAGGCGCTGGATTGAGGGTCCAGTCCCGCAGGGGTTCGCGGGTTCAAATCCCGTCCCCCGCACTATTTATATAATGTGAATCTTTTATCATCATCTCCAACATTAAATAAACCTAATCTAACTCCTGCATCTATCCATCCATAAGCATAATTTAAAGCTGCAAATGCATTAACATAATCTCCCTTTTCTTTAAAACTTAAAGCATCTTTATAATAGCTCTCAATCATTAATAAAAAATCTTCTGCAACAAGATATAATATACTTCTTTTTGGAGGAAGACCTTTTTTAATTATTTTTATAGCTTCTTCAGTCATTTTTAAATATTTATTTAATTTTTCTTCTGATATTTCCCTCATTTAACAACCTCTTTAAATTTATTGATAAAATTGAACTAATTCTATTAATCTGTTCTTCAGATAGAGTTATCTTTTTTTCTATAATCTTAGAAATGTCTATTTCAATATACTCTCCTACATCTCTTGGATGTATTGGAGATATTTCTCCAAAAATTGAAAATACAGGACAAAAATCATGACAATAAAGGCAATAAACACATTTTTCAGGAATTATTTTAGGAATCTTATTTTTTACAATATATTCAGATATTTTTACTGGTTTTATTGGAATCATTTCTATGGCTTTAGTAGGGCATACATTATAACAACCTTCACATCCAATACATAACTCCTCTAAAACTGTTTTTGGTAATTTTATTTTTCCTGTTAATATGGCTTTTTTTAGTTCTTCATCTGTATATCTTCCAGAGGCAAAAATTATTTTTTCTAAGTTTTCATATATTCCTGTTAAGAATATTTTTACATAACTTTTTATATCTCCCATACTATCCCAAAATAATTATTTAGGTGATAATATTTTATCTTTTTTAAAAAATAAAAAGGTTATTTTTTTAGGAATTGGGAATGAACTTAGGGGTGATGATAAAGTAGGGGTTTATATTATTGAGAATGTTATAAACTACTTTAATAAAACCAACATTGGAAAATATTATTTTATAAATGCTAAAACTTGCCCAGAGGCATTTACAGATATCATTAAAAAGATAAATCCAGAATATGTGGTTATTATAGATTGTGCTATAATGAACAAGAGACCAGGAGAAATATGTTTCATTAGAGAAAAAGATATTAAAAACTATTCTTTTTCATCTCATGCAATTCCAATAACTGTTATAATAAAGTATCTTAAAAATTTTATAAATTCTAAGTTTGTAATTATTGGAATTCAGCCAAAAATTATAGATTTTTGTGATATGAGTGAAGAAGTTAAAAATGCTGGAGATAGGTTAATTAATGAAATTATAAAATTAGTGAAAGAATGATAAAAAAAGCATTAGTAACAACAAAACCAGGATTTGAAAGTGAATTAAAAAAGGAATTAGAGGAATGTAATTTAAAAGTTAAATATACACCATTCAGAGGGTTATTATATATAGAGGGAAATATTGATAATATCAAATCAAAATATATTTGTAGATTAATTCCTGTTGAAATTATATGTAAATTGGAGGATATGGAAGAAAATATAATAAAACTTATAAATAATAAAAAAGTTAATGGAAAATTTGTAGTAAGATGCTGGAGAAGAGGAAACCATAACTTTACAAGTGAAGATATTGAAAAAAAAATAGGAAAATTAATAGTGGAAAAATATAATTTTAAAGTTGATTTAAAAAATTATGATTTTAGGGTTAATATTGAAATCTTACAAGATATTGCCTATATATCTATTTTTACAAAAGATTTTAATGAAATAAAATTTATTGATAATATTAAAGCTTTAAATGATTTAAAAAAATATAGTATAAGACCCCTTAACAGAGCTGAAAGAAAAATTATAGAATTAATTGAAAAATATCCTTATATTTTTAATAACTTGGAGACAGTTTTAGATATTGGTTCAGCTCCTGGTGGTTGGATTAAACATTTAAGTAGATTGGCAAAAAAGGTTTATGCTATTGATAAAGGAGAGCTTAAAATATCCTCTGAAAATATTATTCATATTAAAGATAGAGCTGAAAATGTCAATATAGATGATAAATTAGATTTAATAACTAATGACACCAATCTCTACCCAGAGGAATCTATTCTATTAACCTTAAAATTTTTTGATAACCTTAAAGATGGAAAATATATTATCCATACTCTAAAGGCAAGAAGTCAAAAAACAAAAAAAGAAGATTTAAATAAAGTTATTAATATTATAAAAGATAAAAATATAAAAATCCTTGATATTGTTAAATTACCGGCAAATACTAAAAATGAACTTACTATTATACTAAAAAAAGATTAAAAAAGAAAATTTTATATACTACTTCCAAATAAAAGAAAAAATATAAGTTTTTAAAACTAAAATTTTAGAGGTGGAAGGATGGCAGAGCTCCCAGTTGCTCCCTTCGTAAGAATACTCAAAAAGACAGGTGCTGAGAGAGTAAGTGAAGAAGCAGCTAAGAAATTAAGAGATGGCATTGAAGAGTTAGCTGAAGAAATTGCTAAGAGAGCAGTTGAATTTTCCAAACATGCAAAGAGAAAGACAGTTAAAGTTGAAGATATTAAATTAGCCCTTGAAGAATACATCAAATAAATTTAAATATATTCTTTATTTTTGTTAGTTGTCTTACAATAATTATAATAGTCCTCATTATTTTTAACCTTTATCATTTTTTTAATTATATATTTAAAGATGTGATAATATGAATATAGCAGTTTCAACACTCTTTTTTTGGGAATATAGTATGTTTGAGATATTTGATATTTTTAAAGAAATTGGATTAAAAGCAATAGAGTTTTTTCCTGAAAATCCTGATTTTTGGGATAATAGATTTAACTATGAATATTTAAAAGATTTTAAAAGGGAAATCAAAAAATTTAATGTTGCAGTTCATGCCCCACATATAGAATTAAATCCATCATCTTTAAATCCTTATGTTAGAGAAGCCACTTTAAAGGAAACACTTTGGGCTATTGATTTGGCATTATCTATAAACTCAAAAATATTAACTATTCATCCAGGAAGAAGACCAGTAAGTAGAGAACCAACTATGGAAGAGTATGAACATTTTTATAATTATCTTAATAGAGTTTTATCATATAAAGAAAATATATATATTTGCTTAGAAAATATGCCAAAAAAGATTTATAGAATTGGATGGAAATATGAAGATATAGAAAAAATTTTAAAAAAATTTGATTCTTTATATTTAACTCTTGATTTTGCTCATGCAAAACATTATATATATAAATTCCTAAAGCTCAAAGATAGAATAAAACATATACATATTTCTGGTGTTGTAAATAATAAAGACCACTATCCTTTAGTAGAATCTGAAATAAATTTTTTAAATCCTTTAAAAGAATTGGAAAATTATAGAGGAATTATAACTTTGGAGTTAGATGATAGAAGAATTAAAAATCATGATAAAGAAAGTAAAATAGATATAATACTCAAAGATATTGAATTATTAGAGAAAGCTTTTCAATAAAATAATCATTTATTTTTTCTAAAATTCTTTTTTTGATATTTAATAAAATTAATAAGAAATTAAAAGGGATGAAATGAGAATTACAATTTACAGTCCAGATGTTTATACATATGGGTCTATGCTCATTGGTGGAATTTTAAAAAATAAAGGTTATAATGTATATTTAATTAGAAAAATAGATAAAACACTATTTTTAAAGTCAGATGTTGTTATTTTTAGCTTATATTCAACTTTACACATATTAAATAAAAACATTAGAGAGGCTATAAATTTTATAAAAAAAGTAAGAAAAAATAAAACTAAAGTTTATATCGCTGGATGTGTTTCATCATATCCAGAAATTATTTTAAATGAGCTAAATGTAGATGGGGTTATAGTTGGAGAAGGAGAAATAATAACTCCAAAAATTATAGAAGGTAATAAGGAGGGCTTAGCATATAAAGAAGGTGATGAAATAGTAATAAATTACCCAAAAGAAAAACCAGACTTAAATCATCCTCTCCCACTAATACCAAGAGATATAGGGCAACAATCTATTAGAGGGGCTAATGTTTATATTGAAACACATAGAGGATGTTTAGGAAATTGCACTTTTTGCCAAGTTCCAAAGTTTTTTGGAAAGAATATTAGGAGTAGAGATGTTGAGGATGTTGTTGAAGAAGTTAAAGCATTTAAAAGAGCTGGAGCTAAGAGAATAGCAATAAGTGGTGGAACTGGAAGTTTATATGCTTTTAAAAAATCAGTTAATAGAAGTAAGTTTTTTGAACTTTTGGAAAAAATATCTGAAATTGTTGGTAAAAAAAATTTATCAGTTCCAGATATGAGAGTTGATTATGTTGATGAGGATATATTAGAGGCTATAAAAAATTATACTATTGGATGGGTGTTTTATGGAATAGAAAGTGGAAGTAATAAAATTCTGAAAGATATGAAAAAAGGGACCAATAGAGAAAAAAATTTAGATGCAATAAAATTAGCAAAAGATTGTGGTGTTAAAGTAGCAGGAAGTTTTATAGTTGCATATCCAACAGAGACAGAAATGGATTATCTATTAACTAAAGATTTTATTGTAGATGCAGAATTAGATGATGTTTTTGTTTCAATTGCTGAGCCAATCCCAACAACAGAAATGTGTGATTTAGTTTTATCTATGCCTAAAGAAGAAAATTTATTATATAAAACTCATTATGGAGCATATAAAAACCTTGGATTGAGTGAGGCAGAGGCGAGATGTTTTGATTTGTTAATTCACTCTGAGTTATGGAAAAGCATACCAAAACCCTTAACTCCTCAACTATATAATTTATATTTAAATGAAGCAAAGATGCAGGGAAAAGATATAAGAGCTATAACTGAATTATTATATAAATATAGGGATGTGTTGATTAAAAGGTAAATACTGTTTTTTAAAATAGTTAGATATGGTGATGATAAATGTGCATTTTCTGTAAGATAGTAAATGGAGAAATTCCTGCAAAGGTAGTTTATGAAGATGAATATGTTTTAGCTTTCTTAGATATAAATCCAAGAAGTAAGGGGCATACTTTAGTTATTCCAAAAAAACATTATGAAACTTTTGATGAAATCCCTGATGAGGAATTAAGTAAATTTATCCTTGGAGTTAAAAGAACTGTAGAAAAACTTAAAAAATTAGGATTTAAAGGGTATAATATTGTTAATAATAATGGAAAAGTAGCAGGTCAAGAAGTAAATCATGTTCATTTTCATATAATCCCAAGATTTGGAGAGGAAGAAGGAATAATTTTTGGGAAAGTTGTAGATGTAGATTTAGATGAAATATATAAAAAACTTGAATAAATTAGCATTACCGAGCGAAGCGAGGTATTATAGTCCCGTTTTTAAATATATTTACTTTTTATTTTCCAATTTTTTAATCTAAATAGAAAATTGATAAAAATCCTTAAAAAGTAAATTTTTAAATTAAATATTTACAGTTTCTCTCCTTTTAAACCAAAGGTTTTAGCCTCAGTTATTTTAACATTTATAAACTTTCCTATATCTTCACAATCAACTTTTACAACCTTAAAGTTTTCAGTATATCCTTTATTTTTATCAACAATAAGAGCCCTTAATGTTTTTCCAACATATTTTTTATTTGATAAATAACTTAATTCTCTCCTTAATTTATCTAAAATCCTACTTCTATTCTTTTTTATCTTACTATCTATCTGTTTCATTTTGCTGGCTAAGGTTCCCTTTCTTACTGTATATTTTGCAGCATGTATATAATCTGGTTTAAGTTTTTTCAAGATATTTAAAGTTTCTTCAAAATCTTCCTCTTCTTCTCCAGGAAATCCAACAATAATATCAGTAACATAACATAAATTTTTTATTTTTTTTCTAAATTCTTTTACAAGACTTATATATTCATCAACTGTATAGCCCCTTTTCATTAATTTTAATATTTTATCACTACCACTCTGTAGTGGTAGATGTAAGAACTTACCTATTTTATCCTCTTTATAAACTTCAATAACATCATCTATAATTCTCTCCAAAGATTTGGGATGCATCATTCCAATTCTCATTATAAAATCTCCTTCAATCTCACATAAATCCCTTAATAAATTGGCTAAATTATCTCCTCTATCAAATCCATAACATGCTGTATCTTGAGCTGTTATAAATAAGCATTTTGTTCCTCTTTCAATGAGATATTTTGCCCTTTCAACTATAACATCTCTTGGATATGATATTAAATCTCCTCTTGCTAACTTTACAATACAATAACTACACTCTCCCAAGCATCCTTCACATATAGGTAATGGAGTAATTAGAGAAGGCTCAATAAGATACAATTTATTAAATAGAGTAAGATTATCTTCTTTATGAATAATATTTTTTTTAGTTAAGTAGTCCTTTACTATTTTTCCAGCATTATGTGCTTCTCTTGGAAGTATGTAAGGAAGACCCTTGATTTTCTCTTTTAATCCTTTAGGCATACATCCAGCAACAAATAATATTTTATTTAATTTTTTTAGTTCCTCAATCCTAAATAGCATCCTGTTCTCTGTTTCTAATCTAACTATACAGGTGTTTATTATTATAATATCTGCATAATCAATATTATCAGTTATTATAAACCCTTCTTTTTTTAGAGAATTTTTTATAATCAAGGTATCTGCCTGATTTAATACACATCCATAACCTTCAACATATACCTTATACACCATACTAAAACACAATTTAATTTTTGAAAAATTATAATAAAAATAGAGAGATTATTTACATCTTTTAAACTTTAACTTAGCTATCTTTTCTATACTTTTTATATTAACATTTTCATCATAATGTATATATCCATTATATGCAGCTCTCTTAAAAAATCCTTCTCCCCATCTATTTCTTATAATTACTGTTGAATGTCCTTCTCCAGTTCCAATATTCCCAACTGATATATCTGCATTTACTGCTGTAAAATCATTACAATATCTACATCCATCTCTCATAGCAAATTCTATATCTTCCAGCTTATACTTTTTAATATTTCCATCAATAAGATAAATATTTAAATATCCTTTACTAATTTCCATCTTTTTAACTTCCCAAGTTTCTATATTATCATTTTTTAAATGATTAATCAATTTGTCATAATCATAAATTTCAAAACAAAATAATCCTATTTTTAATTTTATGGCATCTCTAAATGGAGATAGCAAATCATTATTTGACCTTAATATTTTTGCAATAGCATCAATAACACAAGAAGTTCCCACAATAGCCAACTTATTTAATTTTTCTTCCATAACTGCCCTTTTTAATGCCTTTAAAGGTGGTTCTCTCCATAAATATTTACTTCCAGCAGATTTTAATACATCTTCTTTACTCTTAGCTAAAAAAGACTTTGGAGATAGGGTAAATCTATCCATATCTACAACAATAGCTCCATCTATTAAGTCCTCTTCAAAGGCATTATATAGTATAGAAGTTACAACTCCCCCATTTTGTGCATATCTTATATTTAATGTTGATTTTGCTGAGTAAATTTTTAGATAGTTTCCTAATATATTATCTATATAATAGTTTCCAACTCTTGGACATGCATCATAACATGCCCCACATGGGACACTATAAACTTCTGTTTTACAAAATTCTGCAGAATCTGGGTAGTGAGGTCTCTCTTTATCCTTTACTACTATACGGAAAGAACAACTGTCTAATTCAAATTTTATAGGACTCTCTTCTTTAAAAAATAGATTATCTACTGGACATACAGAGGTACATGCTCCACAACCAGAACATAAATTTTTATTCCAAACTTCCTCTTTTAAATGTTTATATGTTTTCACTTTCTCACCTTAAAACAAATCTGGAGTATATAATTTTCCAAATGGTCTTTTTGATATTGGTGCTATTTTTGTCCATTTTGAGTATAGTAAGGATTCAAATTTATCCTCTAAACCAAAGTATTGACAAAATTCTTTTACATCATTTTCAATATTTTTTAAATCTTCCTCTGTAAATGGTTTTATATCTGCTGCAACCCCAAGTTGTTTTTTGTTGATTTCTCCTCTTATATATATAGCTCCTCCATGTATCCCTGTTCCTATCATTTTACCTTTTATTTTTCCTAAGTCCTTTCCTTCTTTATCTATATTTAATACTACTATTTTTCCCCCTGCCATATACTCTCCTAAAAAGTCCTTTGCTGTTCCACCAATAACTAAAGTAGGAACTTTTTCTTTATAGGCTTTCATATGTATTCCACTTCTATATCCGACATCTCCCCTAACAAAAACCTTTCCACCTCTCATTGAATGGGCGGTTACATCTCCACTGTTTCCATGAATTATAATTTTTCCATCATCCATAGTATTTCCAGGAGCAAATTCACAATTTCCATAGACTATAATTGTAGGACCACTCATAAACATTCCTAAGTCTCCTCCAGGAGTTCCATAAATTTCAATTGTTAAATCTTTTTTTCTTAAACTATTTCCTATAAATCTCTGTCCTAGAACATTCCTTAAAATAATCTTTTTTAGGTCAGGATTCTCTTTTATTGCCTGATGAATTTTCTCATTTAGTTCTCTATAATGCATATTTTTTGCATCAATCTCAATAACTTCCATCCTAAACCACCAAAAAAGATATATTTATATTATTCCCCAGCTGCTTTTATTCCCAAAATCTCAAGTTCTTTTTCAGTTAATCCTACTCCTCTTAATCTATCTCTGTTTCCTCTTAAACTTTCAATTGAATTTATACCATTAGCTCCCAACAATTCTTTAATCTCATGAGTCCAAGCTTTGATTAAGTTAGCTACTCTTCTTGCCCCTTCTTCTGGGTCAATTCTTTTAACTAACTCTGGTCTCTGTGTTGCTATTCCCCATGCACATAATCCAGTATAACATCTACCACAAACTCTACAACCAAGGGCAACCATAGCAGCAGTTCCAATATAAACAGCATCTGCTCCTAATGCTATAGCTTTAAATACATCTGCTGAACATCTAATTCCTCCACTTGCAATAATACTAATCTCATTTCTTAATCCTTCTTCTCTTAATCTTCTATCTACTGCTGCAATTGCCATTTCAATTGGAATTCCTACATGGTCTCTAAATACCTTAGGAGCTGCCCCTGTTCCACCTCTATAACCATCTATAACTACAGCATCTGCATCACTTGTAGCTATTCCTACAGCTATAGCTGGAGCATTATGAACTGCTGCAATTTTAACAAAAACTGGTTTTTTCCATCTTGTAGCTTCCTTTAAACTTCTTACCAACTGGGCTAAATCTTCAATTGAATAAATATCATGGTGAGGAGCTGGTGAAATAGCATCACTTCCTTCAGGAATCATTCTTGTAGCTGAAATATTAGCAGTTACTTTTTCCCCTGGTAGATGCCCACCAATACCTGGCTTAGCTCCCTGACCTATTTTAATCTCTATTGCAGCCCCTTTTTCAAGATATTCAGGAGTTACTCCAAATCTACCACTTGCTACCTGTGTTATTATATGGTCTGCATAAGGATAAAGCTCTTTTGGTAATCCACCTTCACCAGTACCCATAAAAGTTCCACATTCTTTAACTGCCTTAGCAAATGATAAATGAGCATTTAATGATAAAGCTCCATAAGACATATGTGCTATCATTATAGGAGTTTCTAATTTTAAATTAGGAGCTATCTTTGTTTTTAATTTTATTTTACTATCTTCAAATTCAAACTCTAACTGTTTTGGCTTTTTTCCTATATATGTCCTTAATTCCATTGGTTCTCTTAGTGGGTCAATAGATGGATTTGTAACTTGACAGGCATCTAACACAATTCTATCAAAATATATAGGATGGTCCA
Organism: archaeon; assembly: GCA_024278985.1. GTDB lineage: Archaea > AGJL01 > Methanococci > Methanococcales > Methanocaldococcaceae > Methanocaldococcus. The sequence goes on along the minus strand of JAJRSC010000027.1, from coordinate 10,214 downwards.
TAGTGTTTCCTTGCCCACTTAATAAGATTTTTCCAGTTTTTGCCTGGTTTAAGTTATCCCTTCTTATATCAACTGTCCATAATGGATGGCTTCTCCAATCTACTGGCTCCTCAATAATTGTTATTGCATCTCTTGGGCACATAGATACACATCTATGACATGCTCCACATCTGTTAGGATAGATAATAATTCTTTTTCCATCTTTTCTATAAACACCCCAAGAACATTCTATTGTACATCTTCCACATACCATACATTTCTTTTTATCTATAACAGGAGTATATTTTGGTGGGACATAACTTGGAATCATGGTTTCACTTCCATACTCTTGCTATTACTGGTTCTCCAGCATCAGGCATCCAAACCCTATCTAAGTTAGGGCATATTCTTCTTATAGCAGATTCTTCACTTGATACAAATAATAAATCATCTTTTTCAGCTGCAACTAAAGGCCTTAATTTTATTCTATCAGTTAAACCAAACATTACAGTATCATCTTCAATTTCTCCATTCATAAATAATAAACCAGCTGGTGTTGCTACAGCTATTGCAAATGGCCCATTTAACATAGCACCTGCATAAGTTAATCTTAAAGCAGTATAAAGTTCTCTTTCTTCTTCTGGGAGGTCATCAATTTCACTCCAAAATTTAGGAGCAAGAGTTTGACATGCCAACTCTAATGGAAGTTTATGCTTTCTCAGTAGTAAATCTAAAATGTAGGTAACTACTTCTGTGTCAGTTAATAATCTACATTTGTATCCAAACATTTCTACAAATCTTCTATTGGTTCCATAACTGGTTATTTCTCCATTATGGACTACACTCCAATTTAATAAGTTAAATGGATGTGCTCCTCCCCACCATGCTTTTGTATTTGTTGGATATCTTGCATGAGCCAGCCAAAGATAGCCCTCATATTTATCTATTCTATAGAACTCTGCCACTTCTTCAGGCCAACCAACAGCTTTAAAGACACCTAAATCTTTTCCACTGGATATAACATATGCCCCATCTATGTTATCATTAATATCCATTACAATATCTACAATAACATCCTCCTCTTTATCAGCAAATTTTTCATCAACTTCATAAAAATATCTCCAAGGAATATGGACCTTTTTAATAATCCCCTCTTCAGTAGGAATTTCCTCATCTTTTACTATTGTTCCATACTGTTCTAAAATATTCTCAACTGCAACCTTAATTTTTTCAAACTTTGGACAGTTATCAATTAAAATATGAAATGCATAGCAATCTTTATATTTAGTTGGATAAATACCATATCCAACATATCCAGAACCTTTACCATTACCTCTTTCTTTTAAACTACATAATCCCAATGCTATTTTTTCTCCATTTATCATTTTCTTTTTTCTACTCATAAAGCCAATTATCCCACACATTAGAATCCCTCTTTAAAATAGTAAATAAAATAAAATATAGGAATAGTATTTAAATTATATAGATTATAATTTTAATTAGGTGGGGATTGTGATAGTAGAATACTTAAAAAATTTATCAAAATTAAGTGGTATATCTGGAAGAGAGGATAATGTTAGGAATTATATGGCTGAAGAATTTAAAAAATATTGTGAGAATGTAGAGATTGATAAGTTTGGAAATGTAATTGGTAAGATAGGAAAAGGAAAAAAGGTTATGATTGCAGCACATATTGATGAAATTGGTTTAATGGTTAAATATATAGATGACAATGGTTTTTTAAAATTTACTAAGATTGGAGGGATATATGACCCAACAATTTTAAATCAGAAAGTTGTTGTTCATGGAAATAATGGAGATTTAATTGGTGTTCTTGGTTCAAAACCACCTCATAGAATGAAAGAAGAGGAAAAAAATAAGATTATAAAGTATGAGGATATGTTTATAGATATAGGAGCAGAAAGTAGAGAAGAAGCTGAAGATATGGGAGTAGAAATAGGAACTCCAGTTTCTTTTTTAGTAGAAGTCCATGATTTAGGAAAAAATAGATTAACAGGGAAAGCATTTGATGATAGAGTTGGATGTGCTATATTATTAGAATTAGCAAGAAATTTATCTAAGGAAGATTTAGATTGTGAATTATATTTAGTAGGAACTGTTCAGGAGGAAGTTGGATTAAAAGGTGCAAGAGTTTCAGCCTTTAAAATAAATCCTGATATTGCTTTAGCCATAGATGTAACTATTGCAGGAGACCATCCAGGAATAAAAAAAGAAGATGCTCCTGTAGAACTTGGAAAAGGACCTGTGGTTGATATAGCAGATGCCTCTGGAAGAGGATTAATAGCTCATCCAAGAGTTTTAAAATATATTAGAGAAATAGCAATAGAAAGGGATATAAAAATTCAGTTGGAAGTTGGAGAAGGAGGAACAACTGATGGAACAGCTATACATTTAACAAGAGAAGGAATTACTACAGGAGTTATATCAGTTCCAGCAAGATATATTCATACACCTGTTGAAGTTATTGACAAAAGAGATTTAGAAGAAACTTATAAGTTAATATACTACTTCATAAAAGACATTAAAAAATATTAAATCCTTTTTGATATTGCTCTTATTATATCTCCATCTGAGACAATTCCAACAAGTTCATCATTATCATTAACAACTGGAAGCTGATTTATAATTTCATTATCTTTTTGTCCAGACATTTTTTTAATAGCATCTTTTATAGTTTCATTTTCATTTATAGTAATAACATTTTTTGTCATTACTTCCTTTACAGTTGTCTCAAGTGAATACTTATCTTTTATTAAGTTATATCCTATATCTGTTGTGGTTACAATCCCAATAACTTTATTATTTTCTACAACTGGAAGAGAACTTATTTTATATTTAAGCATTAACTCAAAGGCCTTAATTACATTATAATCTTTATTGACAACAATAACAGATTTTGTCATAATATCCTTAATTGGAATATTAAAAATATCTTCCATAATATCCACTATTGTTTTTAATTTTAATATAACAAATTAATAAAAATATTTAAATAAGGATATTATTTAAATTTAACTCAAATGCTACAACAGGAAACTCTAATTCAAAGTTTGTTATAACTTCAGGATGTATTTCTCCAAAATATCCAATAAAGTTATTATTTTCATCTAATATCTTTCCACATCTTCCTTTTATAAATGATGGATGATTATAACTTTCTATTTTATATTTTACTTTTAATTCTCTTAATAACCCTTCTGTATATGCTTTAATATCATTAAAATTAGCTTCATTATCTAAAATAACAGCACATATTTTTTTAATTTCTTTAGCTTTATTTTCTTTACTTAAATCTATCTCTATACAATCTCCAATTTCAAAAATTTTTATTGGATATTCCTTATGTTGGTTAATTCTTAATGTCTCCATTAATAGAGGAAGTAATGATTTTCTTAAAATTCTATGTTCCATAGAAGCAGGTTTTAAAACTTCAATATACTCTTTATCCTCTATTTTCATCTTATTATATAGAATATTGTCATTGGATAACATTAAATTAATAACCTCATAAAAACCAAATCCAACCATTAAATCCCTAATCTTATCAAGTTTTTTCTCAAAATTATCCAGTTCTCCAATGGTTAAAACATTAGGATACTCCCCTTTAAATTTGTCATATCCATATGAAATAGCAACTTCCTCAGCAATATCAATTTCTCCAAAAATATCAACTCTATATGCTGGAATATATACTCTTATTTTTTCTCCTAAAAAAGTTCCATCCATTTTGGCTCTTCTTAAATAATTCAATATAGTCCCTGGCAATAGGTTAGTTCCTAAAATTTTATTTATATTGTTATATGAGACATCAATAGTATCCTCTTTTAAATTAGGATATTTTTCTTTATAGTTGGGATAAATAACTTCAACACTATGTATTTTAGCATATTTTCTTTCTCCCAAGGCAGTTACAATAATATTTAAAGCCTTTTCAACTAAAAATTTATCTGTTCCTGTGACATCAATTAAAAGGTTTCTTGTTTCTGTGGTTACTCTTGTTAGTTCTCCATTTATTATTGGAGGTAAAGAAAGGACATTATTATTTTTATCAACAATTAAAGGAAACTTATCTTTTATTAAATGTCTATACTTTATCCCCTTTTCATGCTTCTCCAAAATTTCCTTTGCACTCATCTCCTTATTTTCTCCAAGAGGAATAAATTTAACATCATCTACCTCTTTATAATAAAATGGTGGCTTAACTTTATCAAAATCATGGATTCCTATAGCAACCTTTTTTCTGTCTCTTCCTAAAACCCAATGTAACTTTTCTTGTAGGTTTATAATACTTTCTAATACATATTCATCAACAATAACCCCCTTAACCAATGCCATAGCAATATATGGTCTTGTTTTAACATCTTCTACATATAATTTAATGTCAGTCTCCTCAATTTCATACTTGGATAGACCTAAATCAATTCCTATAAACCCTCTAAAACCTCTGGCCAAACCTTCAGCACTTAAATAATCTGGTCTATTAGGATTTACTGAAAACTGGATAATCTTTTCTCCCTCTTCTTCATAAATATTTTCTACTTCAACACCCATCATAGGAAATTTTTCTTCAATATATTCATCATCAAGAGGCATATTAACTAATCTCTCTAAGTCATATTTTTTTATATTTACTGTTGGCAACAATCTCACCAATTTTTATTTTTCTAATTTTTCTTCAAGCTCTTCCTCTTTTATTCTCTCTCCAGTAATCATATATACTATTCTATCCCCAATAGATGCAACAATATTTCCACTTCTCTCTAAATATTTTCCTGCAAATATAATCTCTGTTGCTAAAGTTAAATTTTTTGTTGGATTTTCTAATATCTTACTTATCATACTTCTATATAACTGCTCATATAAATTATCAAGTTTTTTATCCATATGATAGACATCTCTTGCAAGTTGTTCATCTTTGTTTTTATAGGCAACCATAGCATTTTTTATCATCATTATTAAATAGTCTTTCATAACTATTAAAAGTTCATTTTCTCTTTTTCCATTATATTCAGATTTTAATATTATTTTACAAATCTTAGCAGCATTGTCTCCAACTTTCTCCAATTTAGAAGATATTTTTAAAGATGTTATAAGTTCTCTTAATTGTCCAGAAACTGGTTGATATAAAGCCAATGCTTTGATAACTTTATCCTCTATTTTTAATTCTAATAAATCTATAGCAGTATCTCTTTTTCTTATCTTTTTTGCTTCTTCTTTGTTACCTTCAATAAATACCTTTATGGCTTGCTCAGTTTGGTCAATACATAAATCAGCCATTTCTAATATATCATTTTCTATTTCATCCATCAATTCTTCAAATTTTTTAGGCATTTATATCCCTCAACATTTTTTTTCCTTTAATTAAAAAGTATAACTCTTTCCTAAAATCATTGGCAGCATTTTCTGCTCTTTCTAAATACTTACCCACATGTATTAGTTCATTTGCAATAGTAATATTAAACTTATCTTGGAGAACTAACATAGTAATATCTCTTTGGAAAGACTCATAAAAAATCTTTTCATTTTTTTATGTAATAAATAAATTTTATCTATATTCTCAAATTTTTCATTTAAATATCCATCAATACATAAAAAAATCATTTTTTTTGGTTAAATTGAGCATTTCTAAAAGATAGGAGTTTTTTCTATTGAAATTATATTTTGATTGTAATAATCTCTCTGAAATCTTAATAGATGATTCTAAAACTTTCTCAAGCATTAGTATTAATTTAATTAAAACTAAAATTTTTCTTAAATCTTTAGATACTGGTCTATATAAACATAAAGTTTTAATTACTTTGTTCTCAAGTTTTTCAAGATTATTTATAATATTTTTACTATTGGATATTGCAAGATAGCACATTTCTTTTTTACTTTCCATATAACTATTTATACTTAAGGTTAAATTTTGTATTATCTGCTCAGATAATTTAATAACATCATTGTCAATATCTTTAATTATCTCTTCAAATTTATTAGGCATAAATTCCAACCAAGGAAAATTTTTTCATATTTTTTGAAATAAATAAAAAGATATAATTATCCAAATCTTCCACTAATATAATCATCTGTTTCTTTTCTCTTTGGATTTAGGAATATCTCTTCTGTTGGACCAAATTCTATTAACTTACCCATTAAGAAAAATGCAGTATAATCTGACACTCTACTTGCCTGCTGCATGTTGTGAGTAACTACTACAATAGTATAATCCTTAGCCAACTCTATCATTAACTCCTCTATCTTTTGGGTAGATATAGGGTCTAAGGCAGATGTAGGTTCATCCATTAATAATACCTCTGGTTTAACTGCTATAGCCCTTGCAATACATAATCTCTGTTGTTGTCCTCCTGAAAGTGCAAATGCATTTTTATGTAGTTCATCTTTAACTTCATCCCATAAAGCAGCTTTTTTTAAAGCCCATTCAACAATCTTATCTAATTCTTTTTTATTTCTAATTCCATGAATTCTTGGACCAAATGCAACATTATCATATATACTCATTGCAAAAGGGTTAGGTTTTTGAAAAACCATTCCTACTCTTTTCCTTAACTCATATACATCTACATCTTCATCATAAATATTCTTTCCATCTAAATAAACTTCTCCTTCTATCCTAACATTAGGAATTAAGTCATTTAACCTATTTAAACATCTTAAGAATGTAGATTTCCCACATCCTGATGGTCCTATTAATGCTGTTATTTTATTTTCATATATTGGCATGGAGATATTATATAATGCCTGTTTTTCTCCATACCATAAATTTAAATCTTTTGTTTCCATTTTAATCTTTTCCATAAGTACCCCTTTAAAGTTTTATATCATCTTTTAATGCCAATCTAATTGGTATAAAGATAGATAGGAAGATAATTAACATAACTAAAGCTGCACCCCATGCCATTTTATGGTCTTCTGGGGAAGGACTTTGAACTAATGTATATATTAAAAGAGGAATAGCTCCAACAGGTTCCAGTGGATTAGTTGGATACACTTCATATAATCCCCCAATAGTAAATAACAATGGAGCAGTTTCTCCTGCTACTTTTGCCATTCCAATTAAAATTCCTGTTAAAATCCCTTTTTTTGCCATTTTTGTAATAACCTTAAATATTACTTGAGCCCTTGTACATCCTAAGGCATATGCCCCTTCTTTATACAACTTTGGAATTTCAGCCATAGCTTCCTCAGTATATACAGCGACATAAGGAATTAATATTAAAGCTAATGCCAATGCCCCAGCTAATCCTGAAAATGTTCCCATTGGAACTACAACAGTTGCCATAATAAATGTACCAATTAATATGGTTGGAAATTCTAACATTATCTGTAAAAGAACTTTTGTAGCTCTTCCAATAATACTATTTGGAAATTCATAGGCATAAGCTCCAGCTAAAAATGCTATTGGAATACCTAACAATGTTGCCATAATTGTCAGCATTAAAGTCCCTACTATTGCAGGCCCTATTCCTCCCTCACTCAAAGTTCCAAATATAAATGTAAGACCTCTCTCCAATATTACTGGTAGTCCTTTAATAACTATAGAATAAATTATATGAAAAAGTGGAAGAACTGTTAAAAGTGTTAAAAATCCTACCATAAATAAAAATATCTTATCTTTAATCATTCTAATCTTTTTAATGTGAGACATGCTCTCTCCACCTTCTTAGATAAATAATTCCAATTATATTAACTATTAAACCAATAACAAATAAAACCAATCCTGCTGCATATAAAACAGAGGTCATATACTTATACAAAATAGCATTTCCAAATTGGTTTGCTATTAATGAGGATATGGTATATCCTGGTGCAAATAACTTATATGTTAAGTTGAATGAATTTCCTATAACTAATGAAACTGCAACAGTTTCACCTAATGCCCTACCAAATGCTAAAATCATTCCTGAGATTATTGCAGGTCTTATATACTTTATAAGTTCTTTAGTAGCTTCATACTTTGTACATCCAAGGGCATATAAACCTTCTTTATATACAGTTGGCACCATTGCATATGCCTCTCTAATAATAGCTGATGCAAATGGTGTAACCATTATTCCTAATAAAACTCCAGCAGCAAAATAGCTATATCCTGATAATGGTGGGTAGTCAAATAGAGGAATAAATGAAAAATGATTATATAAGAATTTCATAATATAATCTCTTAAAAGAGGAACCAATATAAAAGCTCCCCAAATCCCATATATAATAGTAGGTAGCCCTGCCATAATGTCAGAAATGATAACTAAAGGAAACTTTAATTTTTTGGGTGCATAATCATTAACAAAAATAGCATATCCTATTGAAAGTGGCAAAGCCACTAAAATAGCCAAAAATGCTGTATAGATACTTCCCCATATTGGAGCTGCTAACCCATAAACTTCTTTTGTAGGGTCTTCAGAAGCATTCCAAACATTTTTTATAAATAAATCTATCCCATAATGCTGTATTGCAGGAAATGCATTTTGAAAATATGTATATAAAATATAAACAAAAACAAAAAATGCTATTATGATTGCTGGCATTGTTATAATCTTAAATTCATCTATTTTTCTCAAAAGTTTTTTTATGTCCATATAATACCACATTTAATTCATATTTTATGAACTAAATTTTTAAGATATTACTATACTTTAACAGATATATAAAATTAATGTCATAAAAAATAACATATTCAACTTAAGAAAATTATAAATTTTTAATTCTAAATCTTTATTTTAAAATAGATAATTTAAATAATTCCGTTTTTTATACCGCAACGGTCTGATTTTAACTATTTATAATTATCAAAAATTCAAAGACATAAAAAAAGATTATTTTAGTTTCCATACCGCAACGGTCTGATTTTAACTCCCACCCATATGAGTTTCCCCATCTTAAATAATATCTGTTTCCATACCGCAACGGTCTGATTTTAACGGTTAAGAATATCATATGATGATGGGGAGATAGAGCGTTTCCATACCGCAACGGTCTGATTTTAACTTGTGACACTACTTCTGCCTCTATGTCTTTTAATTCAAGTTTCCATACCGCAACGGTCTGATTTTAACGAGGCATTTGCAGCTGATTTAATTGATTGTATCCCTGTTTCCATACCGCAACGGTCTGATTTTAACAAAAATTTATATAAGAATAATGCAAATATTATAAAGTTTCCATACCGCAACGGTCTGATTTTAACTTAGAGATTTTAAAAAACGTACAACATGATTTTCTAAGGTTTCCATACCGCAACGGTCTGATTTTAACGGATTAGTGAATATGATGAAAATGGTAATTTAATTAAGTTTCCATACCGCAACGGTCTGATTTTAACGAAATCATCAAAAAAATCAAATACTGCACTTCCATTGTTTCCATACCGCAACGGTCTGATTTTAACATATCAAGGAGAAAGACACGTCATATATACATATTAGTTTCCATACCGCAACGGTCTGATTTTAACAAACTCGTAAAAGAGATTGGAAAATACGCTAAAAAAATGTTTCCATACCGCAACGGTCTGATTTTAACCAGCTATAATCTTACAGATTTTCAAGTAGCAATTCCGTTTCCATACCGCAACGGTCTGATTTTAACATAAAATAGTTAAAGGGGTTACAAGAGGTTTAATTAAGTTTCCATACCGCAACGGTCTGATTTTAACTTAGTCATAATATCACCAATCTATCCAGTGTATATTTGTTTCCATACCGCAACGGTCTGATTTTAACAAATAAATTCAGAATTGTTGGGTAATGTTGCTATAAATTTAGTTTCCATACCGCAACGGTCTGATTTTAACTATATTGTCATCAGTTACATAGACTCCTGTTATTTTGTGTTTCCATACCGCAACGGTCTGATTTTAACTAGATTTAGCAATTTCTGGGGAAAGTGGATGGATGTGTTTCCATACCGCAACGGTCTGATTTTAACATTTAAAATTAGCAGCATTTGAAGGGCATAAAGAAATGTTTCCATACCGCAACGGTCTGATTTTAACTTTATTTATAATCATTTGAAAATGAAAGATATAAAAGAGTTTCCATACCGCAACGGTCTGATTTTAACGAATAGAGATTATACTATTCCTCTCAGATGCCACCCATGTTTCCATACCGCAACGGTCTGATTTTAACAAGAGGCAATTTTACGTATTTAGTATAATATCTCTTCTAATATATAACCTTTTCTATTATGTAATTTGTCAAGGGGTAGGTAATAGCTTT
>JAJRSC010000026.1 GCA_024278985.1 archaeon | reverse complement strand
TCATAAACACCCTTCGCAATGTTGGTAACTTCTTCTAACTCTTGACTTATATCTTGTAACTTTGTAGATTGGTCTGTTGCCGCTGTCGCTACTTGTTGTGTTGCATCCGCTACTTGGTCTGATACTTCTCTTACTCTACTAAGTTCATTATTTATAGTATCAATTCCATTATTTAATGTAACTATACTTTTTTTAATATCAACTATCATCTTAGAGAGCTTATCTAAAGAATTATTAATAATATCTGCAACACGTTCAAATCCTTCATATCTTTTACATCTAACTCTTAAATCTCCATTTGCTATTGCCTCCATAACTTTAATGATATCATCAAATACCTTTTTAATTTTCTCTTTCTCTTTAGTTTCAAGTTCAACTTTTTTGTGTAATTCCTCGCAGATTCTTTTTAGATTATTATAGACTTTACCTATTTCATCATCTAAAAACTTAATTCTTGGTTGTACGTTACAATTTCCTTGTGCCATCATGTCTGTTATATACTCAAGTTCTTTTATTGGTCTAATAACTAATCTATCTATTAAGAATAATGATAAAATACCAAGAATTATAGATAATACTACCGCTCCTGCTAATATTGTACTTAATAAGTTGTTATCTTTGATAATTATGTTCCTATATAATAAAACTACTTTATTCATTTCAGATAGTAGCTTATCATGGTTTTTATCCAAATATAGTAATGCCTCTTTACTTTCAGGTGAGGTTGGTGAATTGAGAATTATCTGAACTTTAGGTTTAAATTCTGTTTCCCACATCTCTTTAACTTTTAGCAACTGCTTTTTAATTTCAGGTGGTGCTGGGCTGATATATATTTTTTTACCATCAATCTCTAAAGTTCCACCATTTATCAGTAGGTTTAATCTATTTTCAAATGTATTAATTTTTTCCAATAAAATTTTTTTATTGTCTTCTGTAGGATAATATGCATAAATAAAACTATGTGCAAGTATTTGAACAATTAAAGACCCTTGATAACCTGCAATATCAACTAATTTACTATTATTATTAACATCTTTTAATAATTCATAACTAATAGCAGCTGTACCTGTGAAAATTAAGATAATAAAAATAATAACTGCATATAATCTAAATTTTATAGATTTTATATCAATCATCTACACCCCCACACAATATTTTAGTGTTTGTTATTATTTAATAATAGTTCAATAAATATTTTGCTATATTTCCTAATCATTTAATAATTTTTTTACCTTATTTACATATTAACTTTTTTATAGGAATATTTATAAGATATAATTTAATTAAGATAAATTATAATACTCATATTAAAAATTCTAATAATGGTGAAGTTATGAGAGTATCCCCATTAACTGCTGGATTGATAGGAGGTTTTATTGCAGCAATGTTGCAGCATTGTTTAAAGTGTTTCCCCCACCAGCATATGGTATTTGTATAGCATGCCACACAAGAGATTTAGTAAATTGGATTGTTAATCATTTATTTGGGACATCATTGGGATTAGCTCCTGTTTCTAAGGTTTTTCCTGTTTTAACTGTTGTAGGAATATTTATTGGAGCTTTAATAGGGGCATTTGCACATAAAGAGTTTAAATTAAAACAAACTCATAATCCAGTAATTGGTTTTATTTTAGGAATTTTGGTTATTAACTTTGCTTTAATAATGGGAGGGTGTCCAGTTAGAGAGACTTTAAGAACAGCTTATGGAGATATTATTGCATTAATTAGTTTAATAGCTATGTTTATTGGAGTAGTTGTAGCAAGTGAGGTTTATTTAAAAAGAAATCTCTAAAAATGTTTTAAGGTGGTTTTATGGAATATCTCCATGTAATAGGAACATTTATATTTGGTATAATTTTAGGTTATTTGTTCCAAAGGGCAAGAATGTGTTTTATTGGAGGAATGAGGGACTTTTACTTAATAAGAGATACATGGTTAATTAAAGGATTATTTGGGTTCTTTGCTGGAGCATTAATTGAATTTATTATTTTTAGTGCTGTTGGATTAATTTCAGCGTTTCCATGGATAGCTGATAAGGGATTAGCTCCAATTCCAGGAGACCCTTTAGGTGCAAGTGGTACTTTAATAGGGCATTTAATATTAGCTATTATAGGGGGTTTTGGTGTAGGATTCTTCTCAGTTATTCAGGGTGGTTGTCCATTAAGAAACTATGTTATGGCTGCTGAAGGAAATAAAACAGCAATTGCTTATTTACTTGGATTAGCTGTTGGAGCTATTATATTCCATAAATTTATAGCTCCATTAGTAAATTTATTATTATATTATTATATAGTTATTTTTTTAGTAAAAATAAAATTATCTGTTTTATAACATCAATAACTTTCTTTTTAGTTATATAAGAAATAGCATTATCATGATACTCAATATTAACATTTACCTCCTTTATTTTAACTCCTTTTTTTGCAAGTTGAAAAGCTATCAAATGCTCAACAGCATAACCTTCTCCAAAATAAATATCTTTTAAATATTTAGATTTTATAACTCTAAATCCACATTGTATATCACAAAAATAATAAAACTTTTTAGAGTACAATGATATAGCTAAGGATGTTAAAAAAGATGCTATATAATTCATAATTCTCCTTTTTATTGGTAACAATTTATAGTTTCTAACACCAAAAACAGCATCAGCATCTTTAATTTTATCTAATAGTTTAGGAATATCCTTAGGTTTATGTTGATAGTCTCCATCCATAAAAACTATATATTCATATCCAAGAGAAAGAGCTAATTTAACTCCTCTTTCTAAACTTTTTGCCTTACCTAAATTTTTTTTATTTTTTATAAGAAAAATTTTTAATTTACTATTCTTTTTAAACTCTTCAATAACTTTATAGGTGTTATCTGTTGAGGCATCATCTACAACTATACAATCCAAACCTATTTTTTCAATATCTTTTAAAACCCTAATAATGTTTTTTTCCTCATTATAAGCAGGAATAACAACAACTGTTTTATGTAGTATATTCTGAGTTGATTTTGACATACCCATAACTTAAATCACAGCCATAAAATTTTTCCTCATATCTACCTATTTTTAAATTAATTGTTAGTTGAATTTCTTTAGCTTTTATTATTTCTTCAGCTTTTTTTAATATCTCCCCTTCAACTGCAACTGGCTCTCCATCTTTAACTAAATAAACACTTTCATTATAGTCTGATAAAATAATATCTAAATCTTTAAAATCTGCCCCACTGTAACCAACTGCTGCTAAAATTCTTCCCCAGTTTGGGTCATTACCAAATAAAGCAGTTTTAATTAATAATGAGTTTATTATTGCTTTACCTACTTTTTTAGCATCTTCTCTATCCTTAGCTCCTTTAACAACAACCTCCATTAATTTTGTTGCTCCCTCACCATCTTTAACTATTTCCTTACTAAGTTCTTCACATATGTAATTTAAAGCTTCTTTAAATTCATTTTTACATTCATTATAATTTACATTACTCTGTCCATTAGCTAAGATAAAAACAGTATCATTTGTTGACGTGTCTCCATCAACAGATATATTATTAAATGTTTTATCAACAGTTATTTTTAATAGTTTTTCTAATTCTTTTCTATCAATTTCAATATCTGTTATAATAAATGCCAACATAGTGGCCATATTTGGATGTATCATTCCTGCCCCTTTTGCTATTCCTAAAATTTTAACTTCTTTATCTTTAACTCTAAAAGTTACATATCTATATTTTGGATACTTATCAGTAGTCATTATTCCTTTAGCAGCATTTTCAACATTACTTTCATTTTTTAATAAGTTATAGCATTCCTCAATCCTTTTTTTAACCTTATCTATATCTATATCCCTACCAATAACTCCAGTAGAAGCTATTAAAATATCATCTTTTTCAACATTTAATAACTTTGATGTTAAATTAATCATCTCCTTACAGGCAAGTAATCCATTTTTATTATAACAGTTTGCATTTCCACTATTTGCTAAAATAACTCTAAATTTATCTTTATTTTTAATTAACTTTTCAGAAATTTCTACAGGATAAGCCCTTATTTTGTTTTGAGTAAAAACTCCTACTCCAACAGCAGGAACTTCTGAGTAGATTATTGAAACACCATAACCATCTTTTTTAATACCATTTAATTTAAAGCCTTTAGGAATCATAAAAATATCACCTTATAAAGATTAGTATAAAAAATATTTAAATAAGTATTTCTAATAAGATTATTTTAAGTTATAAATATTATAAATAAGGATGGTGATTTTTAATGTTACTATTAGTTAGTCCAATTAATAGAGAGGAAGCAATTGAAGCAATTGAAGGAGGGGCAGATATAATAGATGTTAAAAATCCTAAGGAGGGGTCATTAGGAGCAAATTTTCCATGGGTTATTAAAGAGATTAGAGAAATTACACCAAAAAATTTATTAGTTAGTGCAACAGTTGGAGATGTTCCTTTTAAACCAGGGACTATTTCATTGGCAGCTTTAGGAGCAGCATATTCTGGAGCAGATTATATAAAAGTTGGTTTGTATGGTGTAAAAAATTATAGAGAAGGAGTTGAGTTAATGAAAAATATTGTTAAAGCTGTTAAAGATTTTGATGAAAATAAAATAGTTGTTGCAGCAGGATATGCAGATGCTTATAGAGTTGGAGCTGTTGAACCTTTAATAATCCCAAAAATTGCAAGAGATGCAGGTGCAGATGTGGCTATGCTTGATACTGCTATTAAAGATGGAAAAACATTATTTGATTTCTTAGATGAAAAAATATTATCTGAATTTGTTGAAGAATGCCATAAATATGGACTAAAATGTGCCTTAGCAGGGTCTATAAAGAAGGAACATTTCCCTATTCTCAAAAAAATAGGAACTGATATAGTAGGTGTAAGAGGAGCTGCTTGTAAAGGTGGAGATAGGAATACAGGAAAAATAGATAGAGAACTAGTTAAAGAGCTTAAATTTCTATGCTAAAACTTTTTTTTGCCCCGGTGGGGTAGTTGGATATCCTCAAGGACTGCGGATCCTTAGACCCGGGTTCAAATCCCGGCCGGGGCATTAGAATCTTATATATTTGAATATTGTTTCTGATTTGGTCATTTTAAATCCTATAATTGCACCAATTGTTGCAGGGATAATAAAATCATGCCCAAATAATTCAATACATATAATTGCTGTTCCTAAAGGTGTGTTTGTTGTAGCTGATACAACTGTAGCAATACCCAATATTATAAAAGGTATTGGGCTTATTGGATAAATTAAAGATATAAGAGAATAAGATAATGCTCCAGCAATTGCACCAATACAAAGAGATGGAAATACTAAACCTCCAGGAGCTCCAGAACCAACTGTAAAGGTTGTTGTTAAAATTTTACTTATTAACAATAGTAAAAAGAATATAACTCCATAATTATATATGTCTATAAAGATATCTCTCAATAAATCTAATCCTAAACCTAAGGTTTGAGGATAAAAATAGCCAATTCCTGAAACTACTAAACCTCCAATTAATAATTTTATGCTCCAAGGACAATTTAGTTTATCAAAATAGTTAGATACATATCTGTAAATTTTTATATATAAGAGAGCTATATATGAACAAATAAAAGCAGCTAAAATAAAAAATATTAAGTCTGGTGGAAAATAATTATAGTAAATATTTAATCCACTAATATAATATTTTAAATTCTTTTTTGTTATAATATAATAAATTGTATATCCTGAAATACTGGCTAATATACAGGGTAATAAATCAAAGTACTTAAAATTTTCACTTTCAATTAATTCACATGCAAAAACAGCAGCTCCAAGAGGTGAAGAAAAAGCCCCTGCTAATCCTCCAGAAATTGCTGCTAAACTTGCCAAAATTTTATTTTTAATATTCATTTTTTTTATTTTTATAAAACTATAAGCAAATGCACCACTTGAAAATACACAAGGTCCTTCTTTTCCAGCACTTCCACCAACACCTATAATAATTCCAGATAAGATAACCTTTAATATCCCTTCTATCCAGGATAGAGGTAAATTTTCATAAAGAGATTTTAAAAATATATCTATCCCAGAACCTTTTAATTTTTTGTTATAATCAATTATTAAACCAACAATAAAAAATATTATAGGCAACATAAAAATATTTTTTTGATATGGAAAATTAAAAATAATTAAAGACAAAATAACAGAACTTAGTCCTCCAATTATTCCAATAATTGATGATATTAATACTATTTTATATATTTTATACATCTTTTCTATTTTTATGAACATTTCCATAATAATCATAAAAAAAATTTATTATAAATAATATATCTACTCTCCTTTATAATCTTTCATAGCTTGAGAAATATACATACTTAATCCACCAATTGCAGCTACAACTTCTTTTCTTCTCTCAAATACCTTTTCAGAGAGCACTTTATACATATCTTTAGTCTCAGCAGCATATTTTTTAACTTTTGGTAATAGTTTGTCTTTGTTTTGCTCAATATAATGAGTACTTAAATTACCTTTTAAAAAGTTTTCTTCTTCCATTACTGCTCTATGGAATGGAATATTTGTTTCTATTCCTACAATTACATACTCTTTTAAAGCTCTTCTCATTCTTGCAATTGCTTCATTCCTATCTTTTCCATAAGTTATAAGTTTTGCAATTAATGGGTCATAATATGGAGGAATCTCTACTCCTGAATGGGCTCCACTATCTATTCTAACTCCAGGACCACCTGGGGACCTGTACAATCTAATTTTTCCTGGACATGGGACAAAATCATTTAATGGGTCTTCAGCATTAATTCTACATTGTATTGCATGTCCTCTAAATTCTATATCCTCCTGTTTTAAATTTAATTTTTCTCCTTCAGCTACTCTTATCATTGCTTTAACTAAATCAATGCCAGTTATTTGTTCTGTAACTGTATGTTCTACTTGTATTCTTGTGTTCATCTCTAAAAAGTAGAAGTTTCCATCTTGATATAAAAACTCCAAAGTTCCTACACTATCATAATTAATAGCTTTAGCCCCTTTTATAGCTGCTTTTCCCATTCTTTCTCTAAGTTCTTCGTCTATTATTGGAGAAGGAGCTTCTTCAATTAGTTTTTGTCTTCTTCTTTGAATGGAACATTCTCTCTCTCCAAGATGGACAATATTTCCATACTTATCTGCCAAAATTTGGATTTCTATGTGTCTTGGATTAGATAAATATTTCTCTATAAATATAGTAGGGTCTCCAAAGGCATTTTTTGCTAATGTTTTAGCAGATTCTATAACCTCAACAAGCTCCTCCTCATTATGTGCTATACTTATTCCTATTCCTCCCCCACCTGCAGATGCTTTAATAGCCACAGGATAACCAATTTCTTTAGCAATTTCTTTTGCCTCATCAATATCTTCAACAGCTCCATCACTCCCTGGAATTGTTGGAACACCTGCCTTTTGCATAATTTTTTTAGCATTTATCTTACTACCCATTGCTTCAATTGCATCAGGATGAGGTCCAATCCACTCAAAACCATGTTTTATAACTTCTCTTGCAAAATCTGCGTTTTCAGCTAAAAAACCATATCCTGGATGTATAGCATCAACTCCAGCCTTTTCAGCAGCGTTAATAATTGCCTCAATATTTAAATAACTTTTAATAGCAGGAGCTTCACCTATACAATATGCCTCATCAGCAAGAGAAACATGTAATGCCTTTTTGTCAGCTTCAGAATATACAGCAACAGCCTTAATTCCTAATTCCCAGCATGCTCTTATAACTCTTATGGCAATTTCTCCCCTGTTAGCAATTAATATTTTATTAAACATAACACTTCACCCTCCAAATATAATATCTAAGATATCTGCTAAGGTATTTTTCCCTCTCAAAACTTTTTTGTCATAAAATTCAGTATATCCACATTTTTTGCAGGTTATTGCTATGAAACGATTGTATTGAACATTCATAATTCTTGAAAATATTCCACCTGTCATAGAAACCTCTCTTTCAAAAACATCTGAATTTCCACATTTTGGACATTTCCATTTTTTCTCCATAATTTCCCTTTAAAATAATAAAATAAAAAAAAGAGAATTATTTTATTTAATTTATTTAATAATCATGATTACATCCCCAATATTGACAACATCTCCCTCATCAATTAAAATTTTCTCAACAACTCCATCCCTTGGACTTTCAATAGGATGCTCCATTTTCATAGCTTCAACAACTGCTATAATATCTCCTTTTTTAACTTTATCCCCTTCCTTGACTTTTATTTTTGTTATCATTCCTTTAACTGGAGATGTAACTGCTCCTTCAATATCTGCCTTAATAACTTCCTTCTTTCTTTTGAGTTCAGTACCTATTTTTGGTTCAATTCTAACCTCAAACTTTTCTCCATCAACTTCTACAATATACTCAGTTGGAATATCTAAAATTTTTTCTATTTTCTTTGGTTGTGGAATAGGTTCTGCTTTTAACTCTCCTCTTAAGAACTTAATGGCTATTTGAGGGAATAATGCATAAGTTAAGATATCTTCTTCTTTACTAACAATTCCCAATTTTTCTGCTTCTTCTTTGACCTTCTCCCATTCTGGTTCTAATAAATCTGCAGGTCTTACAGTTATTGGTTTTTCATCTTCATCTAATACTCTTTTTAACAATTCTTTACTAATTGGAGCTGGAGGTTTTCCATAAAATACTTTAACATAGTTTGCTACTTCATTGGTAATTATCTTATATCTCTCTCCAGTTAAAACATTCATAACTGCCTGAGTACCAACAATTTGAGATATAGGAGTAACTAATGGAGGATATCCTAAATCTTTTCTAACTCTTGGAACTTCTTCTAAAACTTCTTTTAATTTATCTAAAGCACCCTGCTCTTTTAATTGAGATATTAAATTTGTTAGCATTCCTCCAGGAATTTGATAATATAAAGCTCTTGCATCTGGAATTAAAGCATGGTCTGGAATTAAAGCTCTGTATTTTTCTCTAATTTTTATAAAGTAATCTCTAATCTCTAAAAGAAGATTTAAATCTAAACCTGTATCATACTTTGTTCCTTTTAAAGCAGCCACTAAACTCTCTGTTGGTGGGTGAGAGGTTCCCATGGATAGAGGAGATATAGCAGTATGTACTATATCTACACCTGCCTCTATTGCTTTGATTATAGACATTGGAGATAATCCACATGTACAATGGCTATGATACTTAACAGGCAAACCAACTTCTTTTTTTAAAGATTTTATCAATTTTTCTGTTTCATATGGAGATAAAAGTCCAGCCATATCTTTAATATCTATTACATCAACGTCTAAACTTGCAAGTTCATTAGCAAATTCTACAAATTTCTCTATTGTATGTACTGGGCTAATGGTATAACAAATACATCCATGAACTTCAGCACCTAACTTTTTAGCAGTCTTTATAGCTGTAATCATATTTCTTATATCATTTAAAGCATCAAAAACTCTAAAAATATCAATTCCATTTTTAAAAGCTTTTTCTACAAATTTCTCAACAATATCATCAGGATAGTGTCTATATCCAACTAAATTTTGCCCTCTTAAAAGCATTTCTAATGGAGTATTTTGGATTTTTTGTTTTAAAGCTCTTAATCTTTCCCAAGGGTCTTCATTTAGATATCTTATACACACATCAAAAGTAGCTCCTCCCCAGACTTCCATAGAATAAAATCCAACTTCATCCATCATTTCAGCTATAGGAAGCATATCCTCAGTTCTTAATCTTGTGGCCATTAATGACTGTTGAGCATCTCTTAATGTAACATCAGAAATTTTAACCATAGTACTCCCTCAATATTATTTTTAATCAAAAAATAGATTTATTATTCTATAAAAATAGCTAAAATTTAAAATCTGATATGTTATGTTTTTAGTTTTATAAGTTATAAAATAAATATTTTTCTATAGAAATTAAATTGATGTTTTTATACCAAAAGTAATAACTACAATGAAAGATATTTTTATAATTTATAATTAATTATGTTTATTTTTGGGTGAAGATTAAAATCTTTTGTGATAACTATGAGAATTGGAATTGTTGGAGCTGGGTTAGGTGGGTTATTAATTGGAGCTTTGTTATCTAAGTATTTTAAGGTTAAGATTTTTGAAAAACTACCTTTTATTGGAGGAAGATTTACACACTTTGATTATGATGGATTTAAATTAACTACTGGAGCTTTGCATATGATTCCTCATGGAGCTGATGGTTATTTAGCTAAAATATTAAAAATGGTTAATGCAAATGTTAAAATAGTTAATTCTCAACCTGATGGTACTTTTTTAATTAATGGAAAAGAATATTTATATAATGAACTATTTTCTTTATTAAATGTTAGGGATAAGCTAAGAGCTATAGAAAAAGCAGCTAAATTAAAGTTAAATCAAGTTAATCCTAATATGTCATTTGGAGAGTTTTTAGAAGATATTGAATTAGGTTTAAAAATAGGAGAGGCTTTTACTGGTTGGAGTTTGTCAGTAAGTCCTTATGATGTTAAGATGGATGAAATTACAATGATAGCAAACAACTACTATAAATTTGGAGGTCCAGGAGTTCCTATTGGGGGATGTAAAAAAGTAGTTGATGAATTAGCCAAAATAATAATAAACAATAATGGAGAGATTATTTTAGAAAAAGAAATTAAAAATATTGAAATTGATGATAATGCATATATTGATGGTGAGGAATTTGATATTGTTATTAGTAATATCTCCCCACAAAAAACAGAAAAAATTTGTAATATAAAATTTTTAAATAAAAAATTAAAGCCATCTGGAGGGATTAAAATAAATATAGCCACAAAATCTGGTTTAATTAAGCATAGTGGTGTCTTATTTACTCCTGAATGTGAAAGAATTAATGGCTTAAATCAAGTAAGTAATGTTGATAAAAGTTTAGCAAAAGATGGTTGGCATTTAGTAATGAGTCATCAATATTTAAGAAGTAAAAATATAAAAAAAGAGATTGATTTAGGTTTAGAAGATATTGATAACCTCTTTAAAGGAAAAGACTACAAAATTCTTTTAATACAAAGTTATAGAGATGAATGGCCTGTTAATCATTCATATGAAAATTTATTGGATAATAAAGTTAATGATAAATTATATTTAGTTGGTGATGGAGTAAAAGGAAAGGGTGGAATTGAAGTAGAAGGAATAGCAATGGGAGTTTTAAAAGTATATAAGGATATTGTGAAAAAATGGAACTTGAAGAAATAAAGGATAACTTAATAACCTATTTTAAAAATGTCTATCTTAAGGATATTATTTTTGAAAATAACTATATTATGATAGATTTGGAAGATATGTATAAATTTGGTTTTATGGAAGTTGTTGAGAAAATAGTTAATAATCCAAAAAATACAAAATTTTTAGAAGAATGTTTTAAAGAGGCATTTTTTTCATTAAAAGGATATTATCCTGATTATAATTTAATTTTTGGAATAAAAAATTTACCAAAAATTTTTAAAACTGTTGGAGGAAGGGAGTATAGAATAAGAGATATTAAAAGTAGGGATATAGGAAAGTTAATAGAATTTGAGGGAATTATTGTTTCAGCTTCTAAGTTGAGACCTATTTTAAAAAGAGGTTATTTTATATGTAAGAAATGTGGGAAAGCATTTTATGAAGATATTGATTTATTTGAAGAAAAAAAATTATGTTGTGGAGATGTTGAGTTGATAGATGAAAAATCTATTTTTACAGATTTTCAAGAATTAAAGATTCAGGAACCAGTTGAATTTATGGAAAATCCTGAAGAGCCTCCTAAGTATATAACTGTTTTTATAGAAAACAGTCCTGGGATATATGCAGGAAGGATTAAGATATTAGGAGAGCCAATAAAAGTTAAAAAAAGTAAAAAACTTCCAATTTATGATATATATGTTAAAGCTTATGGATATGAAATATTAGACAGTAAGGCAAAGATAAAAATTACTGAAGAAGACAAAGAAAAAATAAAAAAATTATCTAAAATAAATAACATCATTGATATTTTAGCAGATAGATTAATTCCTGAAATTAGAGGGAATATATTAATTAAAAAAGCTGTTTTTTTACAGCAAATTAAAGGTGTTAAAAAACCAGGAAAGAGGGCAGATATTCATATCTTACTAATAACTGACCCAGGAATTGGAAAAACTGTTATTTTAAGAAAAATTGCAGATATTCCTGGAAATGTGTATGGTTCTATTACAACTGCTACAGGTGTGGGATTAACTGCTGCTGTTGTTAAAGAGAGGACAGAGATAGGAGAAGAGATGTGGGTAGTAAAACCTGGTTTATTGGTAAAGGCAAATAAAGGAACTGCATGTATTGATGAGCTAACAGTTAATAAAGAAATACAAAATTATGTTTTAGAGGCTATGGAAAGTCAGACAATTCATATAAGTAAAGGAGGAATAAATGTTAAACTTCCTGCAGAATGTTCTGTTTTAGCAGCATGTAATCCTAAGTGGGGAAGATTTGATAATGATAAATCAGTTGCAGAGCAAATAAATATTCCTCCACCTTTATTAAGTAGATTTGATTTAATATTTCCAATTAAAGATATTTCTGATAAAAGTAGAGATAAAGATGTTGCTGAGTATATTGTTGATTTACATAGGGCTTATTTAGATGAGGATATAAACAAAAAAATAGGTTTGGATTATATTGAGATAGAGGGGATAAAGGTTGATAGAGAATTAATAATAAAGTACATTTTTTATGCAAGAGAAAAAAAACCTGTTATAGGAGAGAAAGCTAAAAAAATATTGGTAGATTTCTATATTCAAATGAGAAAAGAACATCAAATAACTGCCAGACAATTAGAGGCTGCTATAAGGTTAGCAGAGGCACATGCAAAAGCAAGATTAAAGGATGTTGTTGATGAAGAAGATGTCAAAGAAGCATTAAAAATAATAACTGAATGTTTAAAAGAAATTGCCTATGACCCAGAAACAGGAATATATGATGTTGATAAAATTATTGGAGTTTCTAAGAAAGAGAGAGAAAAATTATCTGAGATATACAATATAATTAAAGAGTTAAATGAAAAATTTGAATTGGTAGAGTTTGAGGATATTGTTGAAATAGCAAAGAAAAAAGGTTATGATGAAGAAGAGGTAAGTAATATTATTAAAAAATTAATAAAATATGGAGATATTGATGAAGCAAGGCCAGGGAGGTATAGGATATTATGAAGATAGTGAAGATTAAAAAAATAATTGATGAGACTCCAAATATAAAAACATTTGTTATTAATGAAAAAATAGATTTTAAGCCAGGACAGTTTGCTATGCTCTGGCTTCCTGGTGTAGATGAAAAACCCTTTAGTTTTATGGATAAAGATAAATTTACCATTGCAAGAGTTGGAGACTTTACAAATAAAATGTTCAAACTAAAAGAGGGAGATAAAATTGGAATAAGAGGACCTTATGGTTCTTACTTTAAACCATATGGGGAGAAAATTTTGGCAGTTGCTGGAGGTGTAGGGGCTGTTCCAATAATGAGCTTTGTTAGAGAATATAAAGATTTAGACATTACTGTTATCTTAGGAGCAAGAACAGAAAAAGAATTATTATTCAGGGAGGAATTTAATAAATATTGTAATTTAGAGGTTTGTACAGATGATGGTTCTTGTGGTTATAAGGGATTTACAACTGATAAATTAAAAGAAATACTAAAAAAAGATAAGTATGATTTAATTATTACATGTGGGCCAGAGATAATGATGAAAAAGGTTTTTGATATATCCAATAAACATAATATTCCTATTCAGGCATCTTTAGAGAGATATATGAAATGTGCTATTGGAATATGTGGAATATGTTGTATTGGAGAATTTACTGTTTGTAAGGATGGACCAGTATTTACTGGAGAACAGTTAAAATTATTAGAAGAGTTTGGAAATTATAAAAGAGATGCATCTGGGAAAAAAATAAAATTTTAGGAGATTAAAATGGTTAAAGTTAAGGATTATATGACTAAAAAAGTATATACAGTATCTAAAGATTTGAAAATAAGAGATGTTATTGAACTTATAAATAAAACAAAACATGGTTCTTTCCCTGTTGTTGAAAATGGAAAACTTATAGGTGTTGTATCTGTTAGGGATATAGTTGGAAAAGATTTAGATGAGAGAGTAGAAAATGTTATGACAAAAAGAGATAAGTTAGTAGTTACCTATCCAGATGCCAATATTATGGATGTTGGTAGAATAATGTTTAGGACAGGATTTTCCAAGTTACCAGTTGTTGATGAAGAGAATAATTTAGTTGGAATTATTTCAAATATGGATGTTATTAGGTCTCAAATAGAAAAAACAACTCCAAAAAAGTTGGAAAACTTAATTAGGACATATAAAAATCTTGGTTATAATGTTAAAGTTGAGAGAAAAAAAGTTCCTGTAAGTCTATTAAAGCCTACACAGGCAAAAATTGATGCTGATGAATATATGGGGAGAATATATGAACTTAAAAAAGGATTAGCCGAACCAATAATAGTTATTAAAACAAATAGAAATAATCATTATATATTAGTAGATGGACATCATAGAGCAGTTGCTGCCTATAACTTAGGTATTAAGGAGTTGGAGGCATATGTTGTTTATATTGATACTGATAAAGAATTAGGAATAGAAAAGACTGCTAAAAACTTAAATCTAAAAAGTTTAAAAGATGTTAAAATAGTTGAAGATGGGAAATATTCTAAAATATACTAAAATGGTGAGCTATTTTGTATATTAGAGGGATTAGAGGGGCTAAAATAAAGGATGAAGTATTTAAAATAAAGAATTGTCAAATATTGAATGCCAAAGTTATAGCCACTAAAAAACATATTTTACATGCCATAAATCAGGCAAAAACCAAAAATATGATTTCAAAAGATTTTTGGATGGAAATTTTAGTTAGGGCATCAGGAAGAAGGCAAATATCGGAAGCAATTAAAATTTTTGGGGCTAAGGATGGAGATGTATGTGTTGTATGTGAAGATGAGGAGACTTTTAACAAGATTTATAAAATAATTGGTGGAGAAATTGATGACTCTGTTTTAGAATTAAATGAAGAAAAAGAAAGAATAATAAAAAATGTTTTTAATATAAAGGGTTTTGGAGGAATTGTAGAGAGAGTTTTAGAAAAAATAGCTCTTATGGAGGTTAAAAAAGATTAGAGTAGATAATAATATTTAGATAGCCAATCAACAACTCCCTTTCTTTCTCTCTTTCCATTAATAGCCAAAATAATTTCATCAACAATTTTTTCAGGTGTTTTATTAGTAGTGTCTATTTCATAAACCTTACCCTTAGATTCACAAAGACATACATCCAATATTTCAGCCTGAACATTTTCTAATATTTTTTTTTCTTTATACCCTCTTTTTTTTAATCTTTCTTTAATAATCTCAGGATTGCATCTTAAAACTATTGTATAATCAGGATTTAATAAATGGGAGACATGTCCATCTAATATAACATTATTCTTATTTTTTAAAAAGTTGTTTAGCTTATTAAAATCAATAACATAACTCTCCATATCTTCATCATACTCTTTATAAAGATGATATTTTTTAACAATTTCAGTTATATCAATATGTTCATATCCTAATTTTTTAGATAAAATTTTAGATATTGTTGTTTTTCCAACTCCAGGAGTACCAGTTATTGCTATTCTCATTATTCAACACGTTCGGCATCTTCTTTTATATTTGAAACATACTTATCTATCTCAACCTCATTTTTAAAAGCTAACATAACAGTTTCTGTTATTAAACCTAATTTAAATCCAAGTATTGAAGCATAATCAATAAAATCCTTTATATTTTTACTTATTGCCTCCATAGGAGCCTCTTCTAAGTTAAGTATAATTATGTCATAATTATCTAAAAATCTCTTTATTTCATCAAAATCTTTAGGATGCTTTATTCTAACAATATACATTTTTGGATATATTTTAACCTCTTTAATTACTTCTTTAACTTCTACTTTAACCTCTTCCTCTTTTTTTTCTTCTTCCTTCCTTTTTAATAATAAACTTTCACTCTTCTCTGTATCTGGAGTTATTGAAATTTCTTCATACTCTTCCATCTCAGGGACTGGAACTGGCTCAGGAACTTTTTTATTACCTGCTATTTTTTTAAAGAACCTTTTTAATTCATCAATAGGCATTTTATCATCTCCATATATTTATTCAACTGTTACACTTTTAGCCAAACCTCTTGGTTTATCTACATCTCTCCCCAACTGAACAGCTTTATAATATGCTAAGAGTTGATATGCAGGAGCATAAACTATTGGAGAAATTTCTTCTAAAACCTCTGGAACAATAATATTATCAGTATTTTCTAAGTTGTATGGAGATATTGCAATAACTCTTCCATTTCTTGCTTTAACTTCTTCAATGTTTGATAATATTGAATTATATACATTAGAACTTTTTGGAGGAACTATAGCTATAGTATCAAAATTTTCATCTATTAATGAAATTGTTCCATGCTTTAACATTCCTGCACTCATACCTTCAGCATGTAAATATGTGATTTCTTTAAATTTTAATGCTCCCTCTAAAGCACTTAGAATATTAATACCTTTTGAAATGAATATATAGTTATTTGCTTTTAAACTTTCAGCTATTACCTTTATATCTTCCCTTTTATTTAAAACATCTTCAATATATTTGGGGATATTTTCAATTTCTTTTTTATAAATTTCCATATCTCTACCTAAAAGTTCTCCATACTTAATAAACAATCTATATATTATCATTAATTGGGATGTGAATGTTTTTGTTGCACATACAGCCACTTCTAAACCTGCACCCATTAAAATAGGAATATCTACGATTCTTGTTGCTGTAGAACCAAGAACATTAACTATACTTGCAGTTTTAGCACCTTTTTCTTTAGCATATTTTAAAGCTTTTAGTGTATCATAAGTTTCTCCACTTTGTGTAATTCCAACTACAAGGGTATTATCATCTACAACACCCTTATTTAAAAATTCTGATGAATCAACGGCAACCACTAATTTCCCTAATTTAGCAAATAAGTACTCTGCATATATTGAAGCATGTAAAGAGGTTCCAGCTCCAACAAAATATATTTTATCTACTTTATCAATTATTTTAACAAGTTCATTAATCTCTTCTGAGGATATTTTAGCAGATATTTTTAAAGTATCCTTTTGTTCAATAATCTCTTTGAGCATAAAATGCTCATATCCAGATTTTTCAGCTTCTTCTGGAGACCATGATATAGTTATTGGTTTTCTTTTAATTATTTTATTGTTATTTTCAATTACATAGGAATTATTTTTTATAACTACAACGTCACCATCTTCTAATGGCACAGCTTTATTTGTAAAATCTAAAAAAGCAGAAATGTCACTTCCTAAAAAATACTCATTTTCTCCAATTCCCAAAATTAGAGGACTTTCATTTCTTGCTCCAATTAGAATATTAGGATAATCTTCATTTATTATAACTAATGCATAAGTTCCAGATATTTTTTTTAATGCATTTTTAACAGCAGTTATATAATTCTCTCCATTCCTATCAAGATTTTTAAGCTCTTCTTCAATTAAGTGTGCTACAACTTCAGTATCTGTCTCAGATTTAAATATATGTCCTTTTCTTATTAACTCTTCTTTTAGCTCTTTATAATTGGAAATAATACCATTATGAACTACAGCTATTTTTTCAGAACAATCTGAATGTGGATGAGCATTTTCTTTAGAAACTTTCCCATGTGTTGCCCATCTAACATGGCCACATCCAATATTTCCCTCAACTTCTAAAAATTTCTCCTTTTTAGCAACATCTTCAACTTTACCAACATCTTTTTTAATTATTAACTTTTTATTTATTACTCCTATACCACAACTATCATATCCTCTATACTCCAACCTTTTTAATCCTTTATATAAAATTTCTGAAGCCTTTTTATTCCCAATATATCCAATAATCCCACACATATTTTCATCTATATATAAATTTATGTTCTTTAAATTTATCTTTATTCTTGATAATATTTTCTACAATATTCTTTAAGTTATTTACTAAATTATCATAACTGTCTTCATTAATAACCATAAAATCAGAGAGTGCAATAACATTACCAATTCCAAAGTTTAACTCTCTTAAATCTCTCTCTATAAAGATATTCCAATCAGAAGAATCATCTTCTCTTTTTCTTTCTTTGATTCTGTTATATCTTGTTAAAGGAGAAGAATGAATCCCTATTAAGACAAGAGGATAGTTTTTTCTAAAATAGTTTAATTCATATAAACTTCTTATTCCCTCAACAATAACAATATCCCTATTTTTAAACTCTTTATTTATTTTTTCTAAACAAACAACTGCAACTGCTTCATTCCCATACTTTTCTCTTAATTTTATAGCTGTCTTTCCAACATTTTCAGGTGTTAATTTAAGTCCCTCTTTTATTGTCTCTTCTCTAACTACATCTCCCATTGCTATTATTGGAATATTTAGCATTTCTGCCACTTTAAATATTGCACTCTTTCCAGCTCCTGGCATTCCAGTTATCCCTATTAATAACATATTTATATCCTCCAATAAATTGTTGATATAATTGTAGTTAAAGTAATACCAATTATATTTAATATAAATCCATATTTTATCATATCTTTAGTTTTTAATACTCCTGAACTCATGGCTATGGCATTTGGAGGGGTTGCAATAGGTAGCATAAATGCATAACTTGCACATATAGTAGAAACAATTAACAACTTATAATATCCTAATTTATATATTATTGGTAAAATAATTGATGTTAATGCAGTATTACTGGTTATTTCTGTTGAAAATGTAACTATTCCAGCAACTAATAAAGTTAATAGTATATCTGGTAAATTAGTATAGTTTAATAAAAATATTGCAATTTTATCAGCTAATCCAATCTCTACAAATCCCTTAGCTATTGTAAAACCAGCTCCAAATAAAAATATTATTTGATATGGAATTTTTTTAGTGTCTTCCCAATCTAAAAGTGATATTTTTGGTAAAAATAATAATAATCCAAAAGTTAGTAATATAATACTATCATTTAACTTTAAATAGAAAGAGTTTATAAACAGTGAGATAATCATTAAAATTAAAATTACTAAAATCTTTTTTTGATTTTTATCTAAAGTCATTTTTTTGTTGTAATCTAATTTAATCTCTTTTATATCGTAGGATAACAAAAAGCTCATAATTGTTAGCATTATTATAACTAATGGAAACATCATTATTATCCAATCAACAAAACTAATTTTTTTTAGTCCAAATTCCTCCAGAAATCCTATGAGTATTAAATTGGGTGGAGTTCCAATAGGTGTTAATATTCCTCCAATACTTGCTCCATATGCAGTTGCTAAAACCAACTTTTTCTGAATATCTAATT
Source organism: archaeon (assembly GCA_024278985.1). GTDB lineage: Archaea > AGJL01 > Methanococci > Methanococcales > Methanocaldococcaceae > Methanocaldococcus. The sequence goes on along the minus strand of JAJRSC010000026.1, from coordinate 25,328 downwards.
TTTCAATTAAGGATATAGCCATAGGTAGAAGTAATAATGTGGTTGTTGTGTTTGAAAGAAAAGAACTTAATAAAGCAGATGTAAAAGAAATAGAAAATATTATTCCAAATGGATTTTTTGGAAATATTTTTAAAAATTTTGTAGCAATATATTTATGAAGATTATATTTTTCAACTGCAATAGCAATTAAAAAACCTCCTAAAAATAAAAAAATTATGGGTTTTGAGTAGTTGGAAGTTACATCTCCAATATCTAAAATTCCCAATATTGGGAAAATAATTATAGGTAGTAAAGAAACTACTCCTAAAGGTAAAGCCTCTAAACTCCAAAGTAAAATTAATAAAATAACTACTCCAATAAATTTGGCTTCAACTGGTAATAAAAAATTTGAAAGTATTATATAAGATATTAGAGATATAACTACACTTAATATTAAGCTCCTCATAAAAATCCCAGTTAATTTTATGTAGATTAAACTTTAAATGTTTATCATAAATAAAAATTTATTGTAGGTGTTAAAATATGGCAGATATTTATGTTGATTGTAAAGATGAAGCAGCGAAAAAAATATACACTAAAGTTATTCAGACTGCTTTAGAGGATTTACTGTTAGGAAAGTCATTAATTAGAGTTGAATTTATTGCAAGAGAAAAAGATCCTTATTTTATCTTAGGTGCATTACCAAAACCAACAAGAAAAATAATTAAATTGAGAGATATGGCTGAAATTGTTGAACAGAAAAAAGAAAATGGAAAAATCATTTATAAACTAAAAATAACTGATGAAACTTATCTCCCATATTTATTAAAAAAGATTCATGTTATTGAACAACCTACAAGATTTGAAATAATAACTGACTCAAATATTGATTTGGATATGGAAATATATGATACAAGTAAGGATTTTGTTGATAAGGTCTTAGATTTTATGAATAGAGTTTTCCCTGAAGGTATGAGAATAAGAAAAAGCTTTATAGACAAAGCTATTGTTTTACTTGCTTCTGAAAGACCTTTAAAACCTGAAGAGATTGAAGAAGCAAAAAAATTAAAAGAGAAACTTGAAATGATAAAATGATTTTAAGAAGTGAAACATCTAAAAAACTAAAAAAGATTGTTAAAGAATTAAAATATGTTAAACATTGCTATGGATGTGAGGGAATAACTAATAAAGAAAATCCCTATCATCACCCATCAATAGAATTAACTCAAAAATGTAATTTATGTTGTTTATTTTGCTACTCAAAACTAAAAAAAGTTAGAAGAGGAATATATGGGAACTTAGAAGAAGCAGAAGCTGTTACAATATCCCAGTATGGAGAACCATTATTAGATATTGAAGGTGTTAAAAAGGCAATTCAGATAGGTAAAGAGTATAATTTAAGAGTAGATTTACAAACTAATGGTCTTCTCTTAAATGAAAAAATATTGGATGAATTTGAAAAACTTGAGTTAGATTTAGTTATGATTTCCCTCCCTGCTTATTATAGATATAAAGAAATCTGTGGAAAAGACTATTTAAAAAAGGTTTTAGAAAATATTAAGTTGTGTAATGAAAGATTTCATACAATAATTAGAACCATATATATCCCAGGAGTTAATGAAAATGATTTATTAGAAATTGCTAAATTGAATGTTGATGAAATTATGGTTCATCATCTTATTGTTTATGACAAAAAAATTATAGATATTCTAAATATTGATAAAGAAAAACTTGGGTCTTTAAAGCATCTTCTTCTAATGGTTGATGAGATGAGAAAACTTAACAATAAAACCAACATAACTATAAAAGGATGTTTATTATATAATATAAGGGATATGGATAGTTTTTTATTAGAAAATATAAAATATGATATATTTTCAGAAGTGCCAGATATAAAAAGAGAATGGAAACCTTTATAAGCATTTTACCATAGCTTCATCTACTGGATTTATATCCCTCCCTGTAATTTCTTTATACAATGATTTATAATTTGTATTTATTCCTTTTTTACTAAAAAAGTTGGCTATATTTATACAGTCCCTTATTAATAATGGCTCTGCAAGAGGATGCTGTATAACTACACTTTGAGAAAAGTCAATAATAACAGGTTCATCATTTTTAACTAAAATATTGTATTCACTTAAATCTCCATGAACCATTTCTCCCTCATTGTATAACTTAATCATACTGTCCTTAATTTCTTTATAAAATTTGTTCCAATCAACATTAACATCCTTTAATCTTGGAGCAGGTTCTCCTCTATATCCTACAAAGTCCATAACTAAAATATTCTCCCTTCTAACTCTTGCCTTAGGTGCATTTATAATTTCTGATGCTCTTTTTAAATTTCTAAATTCTTTTTCAACCCATGCATGTATAATTGCCCTTCTACTACTTTTTTTTAAATGAAATCTTGGGTCTCCTTGTATATATTTACTCATTGTTTTAAAATCACAGGTTGCAACTCTATAAACTTTTACTGCTCTATAAAATTTACCTTTTCTTGCTTTAATAACAACTGCCTCCTTCCCAGAGTTAATAACTCCTATATATTCAGTTAGATGTTTCCCAACCAATAAATTAAATAGATTCATTAATGTTCTTTTATCAAATATTTCATTTGCTGTCTTTAACTCTTCAAAAAATTTTCTTTCTCTTTCAATTAATTCCTGAATTTCTTCATCTACTTTTTTTAAATCCTTCTTACTTAATAAATCTTCAAAATCTATATTTATCACCATCTATAAAAGTTCATCTAAATATCCCTTTCTTTTTAACCATTCTACCTGTGTTTTTGTATATCTCCAAATAATATCACATTTTTCATCTCCTTGAACAACCCAAGGTTTAACTATAACTATATCTCCCTCTTTAATCCATATTTTTCTCTTTAATCTTCCTGGAATTCTTGCTAATCTTGTTTTTCCATCTAAACATCTTACTCTCATTCTACTAGCTCCTAACATTTGCTCAACAATCCCTAATATTTCATTTTCTTCCTTGTTTGGTATTCTAACTCTAATTTGTTGTTCTTCCATTTTCTCACCTTGTATTTTTTTATTTTTTATACTCTTATGACTTTTAAATTAACCTATATAAAATAGTTATAGAAACTTTTATTATTTAATATTAAGGTGAAGAAATATGAACAAATTCATAAAAATTACTGATATTAATAATTATGATGAAAATATTTTACAATTTTTGATGAAAGAACTCATAAAGGGTAAAATTATTATTGTTGGAACAGATACAGTTTATGGAATATCAGGAAATGCCTTAGATGTAGATGTAGTTAAAAAAATATATGAGATAAAAAAAAGAGATTTCTCAAAACCAATTTCTATATGTCTAAAAGATACCAATGAGATAGAAAAATATGCCTATGTAAATGATTTGGCCAAAAAAATTATAGATAACTTCTTGCCAGGACCTTTAACAATAATTTTAAAGAAGAAAGATATTATTCCTGATATTGTTGCAAAGGAATATATTGGAATTAGAGTTCCAGATGTTAAATTTACAAGAGATTTATGTACAGTTCCATTAACTACAACATCTGCCAATATATCAGGGAATAAAGAAGCTTATAGAGTTGAGGATATTGATAAGGAAGTTATTAAAAAGGTTGATTATGTTGTAGATATAGGAGAGTGTAAATATAAAAAACCTTCAACTGTTATTAAAATTGAAAATAATAATATAAAATTAGTTAGAGAGGGAATAATAAAATTTGATGATATCTTAGATATAATATAACCCAACCAATATTTAGTTTTCTATTTTTATGTTTAATTTAAATGTTATATTTTAAAAGTAAGAACTATATATAAATTAGTAACATAAATATATTTCCCTTATTTTTTATCTTAAAGCATATAATCTGGAGATATTTATGAAAACTATAAAAGAAATTAATGAAAAAATTAAGAAAGGAGAGGCAGTTGTAGTTACTGCTGAGGAAATGATTAAAATAGTTGAAGAAGAAGGAGCTAAAAAGGCTGCTGATTATGTTGATGTTGTTACAACAGGAACCTTTGGAGCTATGTGTTCATCTGGAGTATTTATAAACTTTGGTCATTCAGACCCACCAATAAAAATGCTCAATATATATTTAAATAATGTGGAAGCATACGGAGGATTGGCCGCAGTAGATACTTATATAGGAGCCGCTCAGCCAAATGAAGACCCAGATATTGATATTGAATATGGAGGAGCTCATGTTATTGAGGACTTAGTAAGAGGAAAAGAAATAGAGTTATATGCTGAAGGATATACTACTGACTGTTATCCAAGAAAAGAGGTTAATGTTAAAATAACATTAGATGATGTTAATCAGGCAATAATGGTTAATCCAAGAAACTGTTATCAGGCATATCCTGCTGCTACAAATAGTAGAGAAGAAAAAATTTATACCTATATGGGAATTCTTTGGCCAGAGTATGGAAATATACACTTTTCAGGAGCAGGACAATTAAATCCTCTACAAAATGATTATAATCCCAAAACCAAAGGCTATAATACCATTGGTATAGGCACTAAAATTTTCTTAGGTGGTGGAGAAGGTTTTATAATAGGAGAGGGAACCCAACATAATCCTCCATTTGGTACTCTAATGGTTAAAGGGGATTTAAAAAAGATGAATCCAAGATATGTAAGAGCTGCAACAATGCCAAAATATGGGCCTACGTTGTATATTGGTATTGGTGTGCCAATTCCTGTTTTGAATGAGGAAATAGCTAAAAGATGTGCTATAAAAGATGAAGATATTGAAGTAAAAATTTATGACTATGGAATACCAAGAAGAGAAAGACCAGTAGTTGGAATAACAAACTATAAAGAATTAAGAAGTGGAAAAATTTGTTTAGAGGTTGAAATTGATAATAAAAAAGTCTTAAAATAAATAAAAACAGGTTCAGTTTCAAGTTATAAAATGTCCAGAGAAGTTGCTGAAGAATTAAAAAAATGGATTTTAAGAGGAGAGTTTTTACTAACTGAAAGAGTAAGTCCTATAGGAAAAGGTGAATTTAAACCAATGAAATCTCCAGTTATATTGGCTAAGGATATTATGACCACACCTGTTATAACTGCAAGAAAAGATATTACTTTAGAAAAGGCTTCAAAAATTTTGGTTGAGTATGATATAAATTATCTCCCTATAGTTGATGAAAATGGGATTTTAATAGGAATTGTTACATCTTGGGATATTGCCAAGGCTGTTGCTTTAGGTAAAAAAGATATTAATGAGATAATGACAAAAAAGGTTATAACTGCATATGAAGACGAACCTATTGAAATTATAGCTAAAAAAATGGAGAAATATGACATATCAGGGATTCCAATAATTGATAAAAATAGAAGAATCGTAGGAATTGTAACATCTGAAGATTTATCAAGATTGATAGGGAGAGAAAAATGATAAAAAAAAGAATATATTTTTGGACATATTCAAAGTATATAAGTAAGCCAGTTATTGCAGATGTAATTTTAAATACTGGAGTAAAAATTAATATATTAAAGGCAAAAGTTGAACCACAGGAGGCATTTTTAATATTGGAAATTATTGGAGATGAAGAGGTTGTAAATAAAGCTTTAGAATACTTATCAAAATATGGAGAATTAGAGGAGATAAAAGACATTATAAAGAGAGATGAAGAAAGATGTGTTCATTGTGGTTGTTGTGTAACTCAGTGTCCATTTGATGTTATATATGTTAGTGAAGATTATAGTATAGAATTTGATAAAGATAAATGTGTTGGTTGTAAAAACTGTGTTAAGGCATGCCCATTTAAAGCATTGAAAGTTTTAGAATAATAATGGAGAGAAATAGCTATGTTAAAGAATCCAAAAATTATTTTAACTGAATGGATTCCTTTTGGTAAAAACTACATGAATGAATTTATAGATAGAATTACACTTAAAGAATATCAAAGTAAAAGAAAGAGGTATTTTTCTGTAGGTAAAGGAGATATAAGAGATAAAGGTATATTTGAAGTGTTTGAATATAAAACTGCTGTAAATATTATTGAGTTTGAACCTGAGACATATGTCCAATTTACTTCAAATGTTTTAGATGAAGACCTTAGCTTTTTTATTTCTGTTGATTATCTTGGAAGGGTTATATATGCAGTTGAGCTGGAAAGTAGTAGCTTAAAAAAACTTTCATGTATTATTCCTAATTTAATATTAAAATCATCCCATATAATGTATCCTTTAATTTCATCCTCACAGAGGTACTTATTAGAAATATTATATGGAAGATTTAAAATATATAAACATATTGGAGTTATATCAGAAGAAAATTTTAATAATGAAGAACTTCACAAATTAACTCAAATAATTGGAGGTATAAAGAAAATTTTAAAACTTAGTGATGGAGATATAATATTTGGAGATTTTGGGATATATATATCAACAAAGAAACCAGAAAAATTTGAAAATTTTTTAGGATACTATTCGTTTATTAGAAGCTTAACAGGTGTTTCAAGAGATTTATTTTTCAGATTAGTTTATATATCCTCAAAATTAGAGTATATTAGTGACAAATTAAAAAAAATGGATATTGAAGAGATTGATAAAATTAGAGCTGAGTTAAGTAGTATAGATAAAGAACTTTCAGTTATTGAGATTGTATTGGGTTATTTGGAGGAAATAATTAATATAATTCATGAAAATTATCCTCCAGATTTTGATGATTTTACAAAAACAATTTTAGAGTTAATAGATACAGATAAAAAGATAAGTAGGATAAGATATAGATTAACTGAAATTGATAATCTTTTAAAAAGTAATAGTGAGTTGGCAACAAGTTTAACAAGATTATTAACAACAATATCAGAAGATTTAGAAAGGGAAATTGTTAAGCAATTAGCTCAAAATACAAAATATCAGGTTGCTTTAGGAGAAGCAATGGAAGTTTTAGAGATTGGAATATTTGGAATCTATGCTTTAGAAGCAACACATGTATTAATCGTAACATCTGGGTTAGAGGAGTATTTTAAACATTTTGAAATTCTTAATTTATCATTAGAATTTTGGATAATATTGATATCTATATTTATTGGATTATATTGTGGTATAAAAATTATTGAATATAAGAAAACAAAAGTTCTAAATAGTTGAAGGAGATGATTTAAATGGTTGAGAAACATAGACATTGCTTAAATTGTGGAATTTCAATTCCACCAGATAAAGTATTTTGTTCAGAAAAATGTAGGTTGGAATATTTACAAAAAAGGAAAAGAATGATGAGATTAAATTATATGTTCTTAGGTGTTGCTATTTTAATAATTCTTTATTATATTATAACAATTGCATTAAAATTATGAATTATTACATTTTTTACATAATCTATAACCTAAAGCTTTTGCATCTTCTTCACTATAAAAATAGATTTTATTTTTAATTTTTTGGCCATAAGGACAATCTTCTTTTATATGATATATTTTTCCATATTTTGATGCATATATATTTGTAGGATATTCAGATAGATAAATATCTCTTTCAAAGTTTATTTTTTTCAATAATTTAAAGTTTGAAATATCATTTAATATTATTTGATATTTTCCATTATAAACATTTATTTTTCCTTCAACTTCAATTAAGTCTCCTTCTTTAATCATTGGTGTATAGGAGAGTAGATAATCTAAAAGTTTTTTCCTATTTTCTCCAAAAACAACAATATCCAAGTTTCCAGAACCATCATTAATAGTTATTTTGTAAATATCTATTGGTTTTCTATATTCATCTCTTTTTAAATAAAGTTTTTGAATATGTCCAGAGAGTTTTACATAGTCTCCTTCTTCAACTTCAGATATTTTTTTATTCTCTGCCTTGATAGGATTAATAAATAAATAAACTGTTCCTAATATTGATAATAAAACTAAAGAAATTAAAATAATATTTTTATTATTTAGATTCATAAACTTTCACATCCTTAAACGTTCCATTAACAGCTATCTTTATATAGGGATAGGTTATTACTGCTATTGAAAAATTTTTTGGTGGAATAACTTTATAATAAATTAATAATGTGTTATTTTCTAAAGTTATATTAATTATCTTTATTTTATATCCTCCAAATGGCTTAAATCCTGCATTAATAACAATTATTGTTTTGTTATCTTTGGAATAAAAATAATAACCTTCTTCTTTTTCACCCCATTGTCCAAATTCTATAACTTCATATGAGATATTTTTAATATAATTTATAGATTTATTATTTGATATACTTAAATTTATATTATTTAAATGTTTATTGTCTTTATTTCCTGTATTGGAAGGGTTATTATTAGTATTTTCAAAATTCTTTTTATATTCAAAACATCCACAAAACAATAAAAATATTAATATAATTAAAATTATTTTTTTCATATTTTATCTTCCAAATCTTCTCTGTCTTCTTTGATATTCTCTTATAGCTCTTAAAAAATCTATCCTTCTAAAAAATGGCCAATATACATCAGTAAAATATAGTTCTGAGTATGAACTTTGCCATATTAAAAAATTACTTATTCTTTCTTCTCCTGATGTCCTTATTATTAAATCTGGCTCTGGGAATGGAATATCTGCTGTATATAAATGTTTATCAATTGTTTTCTTATCTATATCTTTAGGATTTAATTCTCCTTTTTTAACTTTTTCAGCAATTTTTTTAACAGCATCTATAATTTCCTGCTGACCTCCATAGGCAACTGCTACATTTATAAAAAAATTGTTATAATTCTTAGTTTTCTCTTCAGCATATTTTATTGCTCTCTGTACTCTTTTAGGTAGAAGATGCACTCTTCCAATGGCTTTAATTCTAACCCTGTATTTATGAATCTCTTCATCTTCTGCAGCTTCATAAAACTCTTTTTCCAACAAATCCATTAAAACATTAACTTCCTCTTTTGGACGATTAAAATTTTCTAATGAAAAGGAATATAATGTCACTACTTTAATTCCTAAATCTCTTGCCCATCTTAAAACTTCTTTTGCTTTTTTAGCACCTAAATAATGACCATAATATTTTTCTTTTCCATAAATTTCTGCTGTTCTTCTGTTTCCATCCATAATTATTCCAACATGTTTAGGTAACTTATTTTTATCTATTTTCTCCTCTAAAATTTTCTCATAAATTTTACATAATCCAGATTTTTCCGTAAATTCATAGATATCTAATAAAATCCTTTTTAAATATTTTTTCACTCTTTCTCACCTAAAAGCTTTACTGCATTATAATACCTTCTCCAATCTGCATTTCTACTGGTATCTATAAATTTGATATTTTTGTTTAGAAGAATAGCCCCATATCCTTCTATCTTACAAACCAATCCTAAGCATCTAAAAATTAAATTTCCAGTAATTCCATCTATGGCTATAATAATATTACATTTATCTTTTAAATATTCTTCTATTACTATACCTTTATGTATAATATCATAATTTTTTAAAGATTCTTTAATTTTTTCAGCTTCTAATATTGTCTCATCAATTTTTTTTCCTCTTCCTAAATCTTCCAATCTTCCCCCAGAAAGTAGAGCAATTTTAGGTTTTTTATTTAAAGATTCTAAAAAATTCCTTGATAGCTCAATAATTTTAATTTTTTCTTTAATTCTTTCTTCAGGATTTTCTGGTAGTTCATCAATACCAACAGGAACCAATAAAAAAACTTCATCCTTGTAAAATGGATTTTTTAAAATTGAAGCTCTGTAAAATTTTCCTATTTTTTCTCTAAGGTAAAGTATGGTTTTTGATGATAAAGAACCCCTCACTGCTCCAGAAAGTTCCTTATTTAATACTTTATCTACTAACTCTTTATAGTTATCAATAAGTTTAACTTTATAACCCTCTTTAATCAACTTATTATATGCCTTTAAAATTTCTTCTTTATTATCTCCAATTCCTAAACCTATCATAATTCCACAGGAATTCCTAAAATATCTCTTTTTCCTTTTAAAATATCTTCTCCAATTATTGCTCCACCAATTGCTCCACTTTCTCCTGAGAGAGTAAATATTTTTGCATTAACATACTTCTTTATCATTTTAGGAATATCTATATTTTCTCTATATGTTCCAACTGAACCAGATAAAACAACAATCTTTTTATTTGATAGAGGTAGAAGTGAATTAATTTCCATAGATACACTTAAAACTAAGCTATCAACTGCCAACTTACAATTTTTATTTTTATGATAATTTTTTAAAATTTCTTCTTTTGTATTTTCCACACCTTTATATAACTTAGCTATCTTAACAGCCCCAGCCTGAGAAAAGGCATCATTTGCAGTTATTTTTTTCTCATCTATTAATCTAATAAATTCTAAGTCAATTGGACCATGTAACATTCCAATAGCTCCAATACAAGCATCAAATCCTCCAAAAAATATTTTATTTTTTATTAATAATGTTACAGTATTAGAAGAAATATCTGAAAGAATAAAATTATCTAATCTAAAAACCTTATGGGCATAGTATGCAATGGAAATTTTTTCTGGTGAGGCTATATGAGAAAATAAAGCTCTAAATCTTTCATCTAAACATTTTATATTTCTATGTAATCCAGGAATTACAACTGTTGGTATTCCACTCTCTTTAATTTCATCATAAACCTTAGTTCCACCACCTATCTTTTTCCCAGCTCCTTCTATACTCTTAACTCCTCTATTTTTTACTTTTTCTATTGGTAAAATTCTATCAATTCCATCTCCCATAGAGTATGTTAAAACTAATAAGTCAATATCATCAATATTAACATGCTTTTTTAATTCTTCTAAATAACTTTTGTTTATAAGTTCTGACCTCTTTAATTTAAAAATAATTTTTTTTTTATTATTTTTTATACATGTTGTTATTCCAGAAGTTCCATGGTCAATTCCAACAGTTATCATTTTTATCATCTCTCTTAATGGGAGAAATGTTTTAAATCAAATAAATCAATATTTTTATTCAATGGTTTATTTTTTTCTCTAAAAAACTCCTCTAAAATCTTTTTCTCTTTAATTAATCCAACAGCATCTGCTCTACATTGACCACATGCTCTAAATTGTGGAACATATTTTTCTGCTTCTTCTCTAACCTTTTTAATCTCTTCACAGGTTGGAGGTCTAAGATGTTTCATTTTATAAAGAGGGATTAATGGGATAATATTATGTATATATATATAATCTTTAAGTTCTTTTGCAATCTCAACTATATGCTTCATATTAATATCAGGAATTAAAACACTATTAACCTTAATTATCAATCCTTCATCATAGGCCTTTTTTATTCCCTCTAATTGGTTATCTATTAATATCTTAGCCCCTTCTTCACCTCTATATACTTTTTTATTATAATATACCCATTCAACTATATCCTTTAATATTTCTGGTTTTATTGCATTAACTGTTACTGTTATAGTTCTAACATTTAAATTAGCCAAATCTTTATAATATTTTGGAAGTAATAACCCATTAGTTGATATACACTTTATTAAGTCAGGAAATTTTTCATCAATTATTTTTAAAGTCTCAAAAGTTTCTTTATTAAATAAACTATCTCCTGGTCCTGCAATACCAACAACTTTTAAATTAGGAATCTCTTTTAATATTCTTTTTAAATATTCTTCAACATCTTCAGGTTTTAAAACTTTAAATGAGACTCCTGGCCTTTTTTCATCACTTCCTAAACTTCTAACACAAAACTTACATGCAATATTACACCTTGGAGCAACAGGAAGATGGACTCTACCATATTTATCATGAACTTTCTCATTGAAACATGGATGGGTTTTAGTTAAATGTGAAAATCTTTCATATTTTTAATTATTTATAGAAATCACCTTATTTAATTATATTTTTTAAATGTTTTTTTAAGTTATAAATAATATTAAAACTTTATACATTAAAAAATTAAGGATTATATGGTTGGATATTATGAATTGGAAGGAACATATTATTATTGGACTTCTTTACTCTTTGCCAGTTATTTATGCTCCTGAACATTTGTTCTTAGCCATTGCTGGCTCATTGTATCCAGATTTAGACCATGAAGTTAAGGAAGAAATTGTAAAAAGAGCATTATTTATTTCTGGTTCAGTTATTTTAATAAACATATTATTATACTATTTAAATAAAAGTTTATTTAACATAGAATTTTTTATTTTAGCAGTTTTAATTTTTTTTATATTTCTTTTTCCATATTTCTCTGAGCATAGAACTTATACACATACATTTTATGCTTTAATTTTTGTATCTCTAATTTTAGCATACTTTCAACTTAAATTATCTACAATATCTCCAACTTTGGCAAGTTTATTAATCTTATGTTTAGTAACATCTGAAAAAATACTTGGTAGGATAATATTTTTTGCTATTGTTGGATGGACAATATTATCAATTATTGGATATAAAAGTAGTATTAATTTATTTAGTTATTTTCTTCCTATTTTTACAGGATATTTATCTCATATTTTAGCTGATGCTACAACACCAAAGGGAATAAAACCATTCTACCCACTAAATTACAGATTAAAAAAGAATGAAGCCATTTTAATTGGTATAGTTGTATTTTTAGTCCTTAGTTATTTAAGATTTAAGTCTATAAATTTATAATATTTCTTTTTTCTGCTCTGTAAATTAAATAAATAACCAACATTCCTCCAAATAAATCTAAAATTGATTTTACAGGAATAACTTTTGGAGCAAATAGTTTTATGGATATTAAATAACATATTAGTGAAATAAGTATTCCTATTAGAATTGATGCTGGAATTGTCCATCTATGGTCTGAAGTATTCATTATTATTCTTGCAATATATGGAGATGCCAATCCAATGAATGGGATTATTCCAACAAGAGGAATAATAACTCCAACAATAAAACCTGAAAGAAATAAAATAATTACTATAAGGTGTTTTATATTAATTCCAAAACTTTTTGCATAATTTTCTACAAATAGTAATGCATTTAATTGTTTTGATAGTAGATATGTAGAAAGTAGAAAGATTATTGATGATATTGCCATTATCTTTAAATCTTTCCATTTTGGAGCAAAAAAACTACTCTGCAAAAACATCCAAAATTCTTGAATTTGTGTATTATCTGCAAAACTTATAAGATAACTCTCAACTCCATAGTATAAATAAGAAAATAACAATGTACAAACTAAAACTCCAGTAGTATCTTTTAATTTTATAGCAAGATATAACAAAACAATTAATGCTAATCCTGAACCTATCCATCCTCCAATAATATCTTTATTAATATCAAAAAAGGAAGGTAATGATAATCCTAAAAATATAGATATAGCTACTCCAAGTATAGCTCCACTTGATATTCCTGTTGTATATGGAGATGCTAATATATTTCTAAATAATGTTTGTAATATTAAACCTGCAACAGATAACACTCCACCAACAATTATTGCTGTTATTAAGGGAGGTATTCTAACATCCCATAAAATAGTATCTTTAAATTTATCTCCTGTTGTACCATACAATATAAAGTTTTTAACATCTTCAACAGTTATAGATTTTGCAGTACCACTTAAAAATATACTGAGAATAGATAATATAAATACTAACAACATTAAAAATATAATTATAATCATTTTCTTCATTTATATCCCAATATCTCTCTTTTTTAAGTAAATATATATGGCAATTGGTGCACCTATAACTGCTAAAGGGCACATTAAAGGTAATTCTGGATTAGTTGAAGGAATAATAACTCCAGGTCTTACAAGAATATCAGCCATAACTAAAAATATACTCCCAATTAGCATAGCATTAGGAATTACATAAAGATGTTTAGAAGTTCCGCATAATAATCTTGTTACTATAGGGCATACTAATCCTACAAAACCAATAGGTCCTGTAAATGCAACAATAGTTGCAGTGATCATACAAGACAATAAGATAATTGTCACTCTTAAATTTTTTATATTAACTCCTAAACTTCTTGCATAATTTTCTCCAAGTAAATATGTATCAAGATATTTTGAGAGGAAAAAAGTAATAAAACAACATAATAAAACAATAACTCCCATAATTGTTGATTGTTTTAGAGTTATATTATTTAAAGTTCCAAAGCCCCACATTATAAAGCTTGCTAAAACATTGTTATCAACACCTATAAAATCACTAAAGGATATAACAATGGTTATTAATCCTGAAGAAATATATGAAATCATTATTCCAACTATTAACAAGGTAGTAATTTGTTTAACTTTTTTTGCAAGAGAAATAACAATTAACATTGTAAATAATGCCCCAATATAGGCAGATAATATAAATCCCCATATAGATTTTGGAAATCCAAACTTAAATAATAAAGATGTAAATACATACAAGGCCACACCAAGAGATGCTCCACTTGAAACACCTATTAAATATGGATCTGCTAATGGATTTCTAAAAAAACTTTGCATTAATAATCCTGCAACTGCTAAACCCATTCCTGCAAATATTGCCCCAACAGTTCTTGGAATCCTACATTTTCCAATTATATTATCATATAAAGAATTTCCAGTAGTTCCTGATAAAAAATAATTAAAAATTTTTTCTGTGTCAATTTTAATAGTTCCGGTTGTTATACTTAAAATTGAAAATAAGACTAAAATAAAAAAAAGAATTATAGAAATTATGAATATTTTGAATTTCAATAATATCACCAATTCATAATATAATTCCTAAATTTAATTTTTGTAAAAATAAAAAATTAAAAATATATTAAAGTTATTTTACTTAAATTACTTTAATTTTATGAAATAATGTAATTCACTATAAATAATGTAATTCACTATCTCCTCCATCAAAGCATTCTGGATGGACCATTCTTGCAAAGTCCTCCATTAATAAGTCCATATGGACATTTCCATCATATGAGTAGTTTGGTTTAGTTACATAAACTCTTTTTGCATGTTCTATTACTGGAATTAACTCTGGTTTATATTTTTCTAAATCTTCAAGTGTATATATTGGCTCATATATAGAATTCCAATTCATATATATTAAAACATCACAATTTTGCAAATGTTCTAAAGCAGTTTCTGGATCAATATTCTCATAACTTGTTCCAGGGAAGTCAAGGAAGCAATAATCTCCTTTTACATCTAAAATCCATTTTACATAATAGTTTTGAGCACAGTATATCCAAGGACCTAAATCTTTACTCCAATAAAGCATTCCTACTTTTGGTCTATCTGTAGCGGTTCTTGTTTTTCTTATAAGTTCATTTCTTTTCATCCAAACTTTTTGTAAATAGTCATTTCCCTTGCTATCTAAGTTATATAATGAAGCAAATACTTTTTCCCACTCTGCTTTTCCAAGGAAATCTGGTTCATTTGACTCAACAGTTACAAGATAATTTAAGCCTAAATCTTTTACAGTTTCAATATCTGTAACTAAGTAACCATGTGACCATGGAATAAACACTATATCAGGACTTATATTTAATAAAGCCTCTTTATTTATTGTACTCCAAGAACCAATTGAAATAATATTTCCATTATCAACATAGGGTTTTAATTCTGGAAATATACCATCTTTTATTCTTTCATATGTACTAGTAGACACTCCTTTTATTGAGTTTAGTACATTACTATCATTTAATGCTACTAGCATTGCTACATGGAAGGAATTTAATGCAGCAACTTTAGGAGTGTATATAACTTTTACATCTGAAGGTAAGTTACTTGGAGGATTTTCACCTTCTTTTACAATACAGTACTTATTATAAACGTCATCTCCATATTTTGTTGTTAATATTTTGTATTCCCAACCATTTTTTAATGCATCTAAATAAGATATAGGAATACCATTTTTATCATAATATTGAATCTCAAAATCTTTAGCAAACACTACGGGTTCTCTCCATTTTTGATAGTTATTGAATAAATATACAACATCTGCAATATCAACGGAATTATCACAATTTAAATCTCCTTTGTCTAATCCAACATCTCTATGTATGAAAAGATAAACTACATCTGCAATATTAATTGAGCCATCTCCATTAACATCTCCCATAAGTTCTCCAAATGCTATTGGACTTATCAATATTAACCCTAATACAATTAATATCTTTTTCATATTTATCAACCTATAATAAATTTAGTAATAATATTTATAATTAATCATTTAAATTTAATATTTTAAATATTTAAAATAAATTATAAATTTACTGATAGTGTGAATTCTGACAATGTAGAATAATATTGAACTAAAAACTTAAATATACTAACAGTGGTAATTATGATAAACATTTCTTTACTACACTTTTTAACAACATCATAAAACGATGTTCCATTTTTGTAGCTTAAACATTACAATAAAATTAAATAATATCCCCATTAATTTAACAAATTCAATATTACCCTCTTCTAATAATATGTATTTAAGTTTAGTACTTTAATATTTTAAATAATAAGATTAAAATATTATCCAAAGAAATCGCTTATTTTAGTTTGTTTATTTTTCTCATTTTCAAATATTGAGTTAATTCCTTCTTTTATTAACTTTAACCTCTGTTTTATATAGTTATTTACTTTATACTGCTCTGCCATTTTTTCAGCTACGTCCATATATTTTTCAACTGCTCCCTTAGATACAGTTAATATTAATGATGACCCACATTTTGGACATTTTCCTTTTAATGGAACTCTTCTAAATTTAGCTCCACACTTACATCTAACTCCCTGCCTTGAGAAAGCTCTTAAATTTCCAATTAAATCAGGTATAAAGTGAGATTGTATAACTTTTTCAGCTACATCTTTCTCATCAGTTGCCCTTATTTTTTTGGCAACTTTAAGTTGTGCCTCTGTTTTTTCTAACATAGTTCCCAATGTTTTATATGAACATAATTTAGGGCCTAAATCTATAGATGTAGTTTCATGAGTATAACCAAGATTTTCATACTGCTCTTCTTTGCTTAATCTATCCTCAACAGTTTCCATAAATTCCTTAACTTCTTTAGGAGAAACCATATCTAAGGTTTTTTCATAAAATTCTAATGGATACCTCCACATAACATCCATATTATGAACTTCTCCATCTACCTCTTTTGGGTCTAATATGGTAGTTAAAACAAGAGGAGCATCCATTTGTCCTCCTCTTTTATCAGGTAAAAAGAGTTTTGAAAAGTTTAAAAATGCATCTAAAAGTAAAAATATTGCATCTTCATCTCCATCACAATTATGTACTAATATATTATCATTAATTATTACATTATGATACTTTTTTGCATTTACTGAATACACATATCTATCTTTAGATTTAATATATTTAATTTCTCTTACTCTTAAAATATTAAATTTATCATTATCTAAAACTATAATATAATCCTCATCACTAACTTCCATAGCCATTTTTTTAATTAGTTTTTTATTGTATATTATAACTGGATGGTCTGGTGTTGTTGTAAAACTTCTACCATCCTCAAGAACTATTTTTATTAAATGATTTGGAGCTCTTACTTTTATAACTTCTTCTATATCAGTTAAAACTACCTTTTTATTTTCTGGATTGAAGGAGTATATTTTAATATCAACTTTAGGCTTATTTTTAATATATGCAAATTTTTCATATTTTTCATTTTCAAATAACTCATACAATTCTTTAAATGTTATTTTTTCTTTTTTTCCATTTATATTAACTAATATCTTTGTCTCTCCTGGAAAACAGTTTCTTCTCTTTGCAGCATGGAAATATGGATGTGCATATCCAACATTTGCCTTAACATATCCTATTATTCTCCCAACCATTCCTGCAGAAGTGTGTGGAGCCATACCTATAACTATGTGCCCAATTAAATCCTCTTTTTTCTTAACATTGTAAAATCTATCTACCTTATAGAATCTTTCTAATAAATCATCTATAAAATTGGCAACTCTAATAAAGTATTCAGCACCTGCTTCTGGAAGAATAATATCCTGAGGTTTTAGTTCAACAATCTGATTTTCATCAACTAATTCATTACCATATATATCCTTTGTATAACCTAATTCTCTAAGTTTTTCAACACTTACATTAATTTCCTTTGGCTTAAAATGAGTTAAAGGCATATCAGTACAGTCAAATCTTGCAGTACCATCTTTAAAGACATAAACATCATGTTTTGCTCTTAATATTGCTTTTTCTAAAGGTTCAACAATTTTATATTTTGATGTCATTCCCTTAATACACTTTACATCCCCACCTTTAATTTTTAATCTTTCAAGGGCTTTAAACCAATACTCTTTAAGAGGAGCTTTTATTTTTCCAAATTTATTAAGTTCTACTTTTTCTCCACAAAATGGGCAAGTTCTATATAATGAAATTTTACCACATTTACAAATACCATAACTAACTTCAATAGTATCTACTTTATTTTCATCAACAGCCTTATTTATTAATCTAACATTTCCCCCAGCATTTCCTATTGGAAATAAACCATTAACTGGGGGTTTCATTTTTCTTGGAGCTGCTTTTTCAGGTCTTCCCATTCTTGCTCCAACATATACATATGTGTTCCTTCTAACTTCAAAAGGTGCTAAGAGATTAATAAAATGCATGGAATTCTTTGCAGTTTCATAACATTCTTTAATATTTTTAACTAAATCCTCCTTATTTTTAACATCATAGCCAAGAGAGTATAATAGTGGATAATATTCATCTAAAATTATTTTATTGTCTCTAACTATGTGACAACAACCTATATATTCCAATATATTTTTTACTTTTTTATCATAATCTATAATCCATAAGTTATCTTTTTCATATCCATTTAATAAGTGTTCTCTTAAAATTAAAATATCTTCTTTACTAACATCATGCCATCTATATGTATATCTTGGATGTAAAGGAGTTTTTGTTCTTATAGCAAACTCAACAGCTTCATCAGGTTTAGGATTTTTTATAAAATCTTTGCTATATTCTATATTTTTACTTTTTAGTTCTTCCTCATACCACTCTTCACACCAGCAACTTGGAATTAATGGATGATTATTTTCTAAAAAATCTCCATAATTTACTAATATATCTCCTAAAAATAATATCTTATCTACTCTATCTTTAATTTCTAATGCTTTTTCAACAGTATCAACTCTAATTACATCTCCATTTTTTAATCTGACTATTGGCCCCTCTATGGAATCAACTGGAGCAGCAACTGTTCCCTTCCCAGGCCTTTCAGTTTTTAGTTGAGTACCAATTGCTATAAATTCATCTACTAAATACATTAATGCAGGATGTATTCCCTGAGTAGCAAAACCTGTATTTCTACTTCTTCCATATCTTAATCTAAATCCTCCAATTTTTGAAGGATGAGCAAAAACAGGCCTTCCTGCTATAACTTCCTTAATAAATTTTTTATTTTCTTCAATCTTAAAATCTCTCCAGTATTTATTTATTTCTTCTGTTTCTTCAGTGTCTTCTTCCTCTTCTTCTTTTTCACTTCCTTTATTTACAAAATCTTTAAGCCAATCCCAACCATCTAATTTTAATTTTTCAACTCTCTTTAATATCTTAGGAGCTTTAAGAAGAACTCCCTCTACAATAACCAGTAATGCCCCTCCTCTTATTTGATTAGTTTCAACTCTTGGTAAATCTCTATGTCCTGAAACTTCAACATCATCAGTAGCTTCCCCAGTAATCTCTATAGGAATATTTTTTACTGCTTTTCTAATTTCATCTGCTGTAGGGGAATATTGAAAACTTCCAACCTCAGATTGATACAACTCAACTTCCTCAACATATCTCTCTATTTCATCCTCAGTAGGTTTATATCTATCTAATCCCATTGCCTTCCTAACAAAATCTCCAACTAAAACAGATAATGCCTGAGCAGTACCTCCAGCACTTCTTATAGGTCCAGCATAGTATATAGAAAGATGCTCACTACCATCAGGATTTTTTTTAATTTTAACATCAGCAATTCCTTCTAATGGAGCAGCAACAATTCCCTCTGTTAATACTGCTAAAGCTGTTCTAACAGCTTGTTCAGCTCTTTTTTCTCTTGGCATATCTCCAAATTTTCCCTGAACTATTTCCTCAGCTATTTTTAAAGCTGCCTCTTCTTTTCCATACTCTTCAACTAATTCCCTTATTCTTTTGGCAACTCCTTTTGGCCCAACAATACCCTCAACTCTATCAGCCATATCCAAAGCTAATGGAATCTCAACATTATCAGAAACATCTAATCCTTTTTTTCTACATTCTTCTGCAATTTTGTAAATTCTTTTTACTTCTTTAACTAAATTCTCAAAATATTTTTTCATCTCCTCAGAGCATGCAACATGCATATTTATCACTAATTAATTTAAATTTATTTAATTGTAAAACCTTACTTAATAATTATCTTTCACTCAATATAATATTTTTAAAAATAGTAAATTCATATATAAAAATTATAAGATTTAATTGTTTTCAATTAATTCTTTATGTAACTTTCTTACACAATTAACTAAGTCCTTCTCATCAATAACAAAAGAAATATTTACCTCAGAAGAACCTTGAGCTATCATTTTTATATTTGCACCTGCCTCTGATACTAAAGTAAATATTTTTCCTGCTATTCCCTTAGCCCCTTTCATTCCAGCCCCAACAACTGAAATAACACATATATCTTTATCTACTTCTATATCTCTTATTAAATTATTTCTTAAAAATCCACTCTTTTTAATACCATTAAATTCCTTTTTTAATGAATTAATTGCCTTATCAACGTCTTCATCATTAACTACTAATGAAATGTTTGTTTCAGAAGAACCTTGACTGATTAATATAACATTAACATCTTCTAATGCCTTAAAAATTCTTGCTACAGTTCCACTAACTCCTACCATTCCAGCTCCAAATATATTTATTAAAGCAACATTTTTTATTGTTGTTATGGCTTTGACAATTTTATTATTAATTTCTACATTGTTAGTTATTAAAGTTCCTTCATCTTCTGGTTTAAATGTATTTTTAACCAGTATTGGAATTCCTTTTTCCATAGCTGGCTCTATAGTTCTTGGATGTAAAACTTTAGCACCAAAATATGCCAATTCCATGGCCTCAATATAACTTAATTTTGGTATTCTTTTAGCTGTTGGAACTAATTTTGGGTCAGATGTATAAATTCCTGAGACATCTGTCCATATTTCAATTCTTTTAGCATCTAATCCATAACCAATTAATGCAGCAGAGTAATCACTTCCTCCTCTTCCTAATGTTGTTATATTACCATTTTCACTGCATCCAATAAATCCAGTTACAACTGGAATTATATCTTCTTTTAAAAAAGGTAATAATCTCTCTTTTACTTCTAATTTTATAACCTTTGCATTACCAAAGTTTTCATCAGTTATTATTCCAGCTTCTCCTCCTTCTAAAGCAATACTTTTTTCTCCTAAACATCTTAAAGCCCCTGCAACTATAGGAGCAGATAATCTTTCTCCAAATGATAATATATAATCTCTTGATTTAGGAGTTAATTCTCCTAAGTAAGTAACTCCAATTAATATTTTTTCCAACTCTTCTATTCTACTATCAATTATTTTTTTTACTAAATTCTTAATTTCTTTATTGTTTATTGCTATTTCAATGGCTTTATAGTGTTTATCTTTGACAAATTTTATAAAATCATTTACTTTGGCTAAATCTCTAACTGTTAAAGCTTTTTGAGATATATCCACTAAGGCATTAGTAACCTCACTCATTGCAGAAACAACTGCAACAACATTTTTCTCTTCTTCTTTTTTTTGTTTAATTATTTTTGCCACTCTTTTTATCATTTCTCCATTTCCAACAGATGTTCCCCCAAATTTTAAAACTATCATTTTCTCACACATATATCTCTTAAAAAGCAATTTTCACATTTAGGATTTTTTTTACAAAATGTTTTACAATGTTGTACTATTAAAGCATGGAACTCTTTGTATATTTCCAAATCTCTTGGTAAATTTTTCTCAAAGAAACATTTTATTTTTTCATAATTGTAATCATTATTTATAAATCCTAACCTTACAAACATTCTTTTTGTATAATTATCAATAACAAAGCTTAACCTATCAAGAGCATAAAGTAAGATAGTATCAGCAGTTTCTTTTCCAACACCTTTAACATTTAAAAGTTTTTTTCTTAATATATCTATTGGTTCATCAGAAAGATACATATTTTCAGTTGATTTATAATTCTCTATAATAAAAGAGGTTATATTTTTTAATCTTTTAGCCTTTATATTGTAAAAACCTGCTGGTTTAATAAGAGATTTTAAATAATCTTCATTAATTTTATATATTTTATACTCATCAATTAAATTAGCTATTTTTAAATTATTAATGGCCTTTTCCACATTTTTCCATGAGGTATTTTGAGTTAATATTGCACCAACAACTACCTCATACCTTGTTTCAGCAGGCCACCAATTTTGTTTTTTATAATAATTTAAAAGTTTTTTATATATATTCATAAGATTATAATCTTGCAGGTCCAGCATCTTTAAAGCCCTGTCTTAACCCTTTTCCAGCATTTTTAGTTAGATATTCTGGTTTAAATAATAAATAAAATACATTTTCAGCATGTTCTTCAGCTCTTTTTTTAGCTAACCAATCTAATTCCTTATCATCCTTTGCCTCATCTTCATGGACAAATACTTCAATAATATGCTTATTTGTTAATAGTTGGGCTATAATTATTCCTAAAGATGCCTCATGAGCACAAACTTTATCTTTTTCAGCCTTTCCAGGCATTCCTAAAGCCATAACAATATCACAACCTTCCTCTTCTAATAATTTCTTAGCAGCAACTGGAAGGTCTTTTATTCCTGGAACTGTTTTTCTAATTATTTTAATATTTGGAGATAATTCTTTAAGTTTCTTTATAGCTGCAGATGCCATATCTACTCTTGCAAATGTAGTATCAACTATTCCCACCTTTTTCAAAATTTCACCTTAAATTAAGGAACTTAATATTATTTTCATAGCATTTGGGAAAGTGATTCCTAATTTAGATTTTAAAATACTTGCTATACTTAACATATTTCCTTTTTTAATACTTTCTTTTTCATAATTTAAATATTTGAATTTTTTTAATATAGTTGATCTATAAATGTTAATTGCTTCATTAATATCATATTTCCTTATAGCCTGAAATAAATAATATGCTGACAAAATTGAATAAACATTTCCATTTCCAAAACAGTCAGTTAATCCAATACTTTCCCCACATCCAAAAAGATATCTTTTTTCATAACTTCCACATATAAAAGATTCCATTGGGATACTTCCAGAAATTTTAAAATTACATCCACATAATCTTTCAAAGTTTCCAAATTTATTTCTTAAAATTTTTTCAAGAGATCTCCATAATTCTAAATCTGTTTTATATCCCATTATACAGGCATGATATATAGTAGAGCCATTATTATCTGCTAAAGGATATAATCTAAAATGTTCTATAATTGTATGACCTTTTCTAATTTTTAATGGATTAATTATTATTGAGTTATCTAAATCTATATCTTTCTCAAATTTTACTAAAAATTGACAAGTTCTAATATCATAGTCATATTTTTTACTTCCTGGAATTAATATTTTTGCAGAACCAGAACAGTCAATTAACACCTTATAATTCATAAGCTCAGCAACTGTTTCAGAATGTTTAACTAAATGCCCTGTTTCTGTTACTTTTGTTATATATCTATCTGTTGCAGATGATATTTCCCTATCAATAACTACAGTTCTTGGTACTAAGTCTTCAATTAATTTTGATTTATCTACACATAATATTATCATTGTTTTTAGCTTGTATTCATCTCCATTTACTATTATATTTTTTATATCTCTAATAATGTAATCTTTAAAATTAACCCCACACATTTTTAAGACAGTAACTAAATTTTTATATTCTAATGAGTTATTAAAAAAGAAAATTGAACTTTTACACCCTCTAACTAAAGTATGGTCATATATATCTACAGAAAATCCCGTCTTTTTTAGCAGTGAATATAAAACTGATCCTGATAAACCAGCCCCTACAATTCCTAACAACATAATAAATCCCTACCAAGTAATAAAATAAACATTAATGTATTAATGTAATGTAAAATATAATAATCATAATATTTAAGTCTTATCTTTAATTTATATTTTTAAACTTACACCAAATTTAAAAGATAGGTATATAAATAAACATTATAATAAACTAATTATAAAAACATTAAAAATTTTGGTTGATAACTATGAAAGTAGTAGGGATTTGTGGAAGTCCAAGACCTGAGGGAAATACAGCATTTTTAATAAAAGAAGCTTTAAATGTTATTAAAAAGGAAGGTATTGATGTAGAATATATTCCATTATATGACAAAGAACTTAACCCTTGTATAGCTTGTGACTTATGTAAAGAAAGTGGAAAATGTGAAATTGTTGATGATGTTGAAGAAATTTTAATAAAAATGAAAGAAGCAGATGGAATAATTATGGGTTCTCCAGTCTATTTTGGTGGAGTTACTGCTCAATTAAAAATGATTATGGATAGGTCAAGACCTTTAAGAGTTGGTTTTCAATTAAAAAATAAAGTTGGAGGGGCTATAGCAGTAGGAGGTAGTAGAAACGGAGGACAAGAAACAACTATTCAACAAATACATAATTTTTATTTAATCCACTCTATGATTGTCGTTGGTGATAGCGAACCAACAGCTCATTATGGGGGTACAGGAGTTGGTAGAAAGGCTGAAGATTGTAAAAATGATAGTATAGGAATAGAAACAGCAAGAAACTTAGGTAAAAAAGTTGCTGAAGTTATTAAATTAATCAAAAAATAATTTTTTAACTATATTTTAATATTTTATTATTTTAATACATTATAAAACACAAACCGAAAATTTTATATATATCTGCTAAAATATTATATTAACGCGTGCCTCGGTGGCTCAGCCTGGTAGAGCGCCTGCTTGGTAAGCAGGAGGTCGCGGGTTCAAACCCCGCCCGAGGCTCCATTTTTTAATCTTCTTCTATTAATCTTAATATCTCCCTTAAGAATTCTAAAGTTTTCTCTTTTCCTTCTCTACTTCTAATTTCAAACACTTTAAGAGGTGTTATATTTTTATAAATTTCTTGTTCATCTATTCCTAAATCTCTACTTCTTGCAGAACATACCCTAATTGCTACATCATTTATTTTAGAATCAGCTTCATCAGCATAATGAACTATTAATGCCTCTAAGGAGCTTGGTCTTGTTGGAGAATGTTCTCCATGATGAGAAGCAACTATTTTTATAACATCTAAAGGAAAATTCCTTTTATATAGTTCAGCAACTGCAAGAGTTAGATGGTCTAAGTTGAATAAATCATAATGGTCAAAACCTTCCTCTGTTTTTACATAATTATATGGTTTCATAATATCATGGAGTAAAGCCCCAGCTAT
>JAJRSC010000025.1 GCA_024278985.1 archaeon | reverse complement strand
TTCCTTAATTCTCATAAATGCATTATTAACTTCATCAATCGCAACAACTCCTTTATCAACTTCATCCTTTCCTGCTAATCCTAAATCTATTGTTTTATTTATTTTTTCTTGTATTTCGGAGATTGTTTTATTTATATCATCAACCGACTTACTTATCTCTTCTGCTAAACCTTTAATTTCACTCGCGACTACTGCAAACCCTCTTCCTGCATCTCCCGCTCTTGCCGCTTCAATAGATGCGTTTAAGGCCAATAAACCGGTTTGTTCTGCAATATCTTTAATTAGTGCAGTTATTTCGTTAATTTTTTGGCTTTCTCTTCCAAGTTCCTCTAACGCTCTACCCAACTCATCTATAACGTTAGCAATTCTTTGCATTGTTTCTATAGCATTCTCCACTTTATTAACTCCTACATTTGTAGCATCTTCAACTTTATTAACCGCTTCAACTCCACTTAATGCAGAGTCATAAACACCCTTCGTAATGTTAGTAACTTCTTCCAACTCTTGACTTATATCTTGTAACTTTGTAGATTGGTCTGTTGCCGCTGTCGCTACTTGTTGAGAAGCATCTGCGATTTGTTCAGAAGCTTCTTTTAATTTATCAATTTCTTTATAAGCTCTATTAACTTCTTCTTTAAGCATAAATACAAGCTGAACTAACTTACATATCATATAAGATAACTGGTCTAATGCTTTATTAATAATTTTTTGTACTTCTTTTCTTTCTCCTTTATCATCCATCCTTACAGTTAAATCTCCATTTGTTATAGCTAACATAACCTTTTTTATCTCATTTAATAATTTTCTAAGTGCTTTTCTACTTTCTTCAATTTCTCTGACTTTACTACTAAATGATAAATAAACTTCTTTTATAGAGTAATATATCCTCCCTATTTCATCTCCTTTAGTAAATTTTACACTTTTATCTCTCTTTATGTCTAAAGATTGCTCTGCGAATTCTTTAGTTAATCTTTCTAATTCTTTCAATGGCTTAAATATTTTTTTATCTAAATATATATATGTTCCAATAAATAGGAAAATAGCCAAAATATTAAATAATCCAATAATATAATATATTCCTATATTATGATTATATAAAATAAGTATTGAAAATAATATAAATAATAAAATATATGATACAAAAAACATAATTATTTTTATTTTAACATTCATTACTAACCCCACCCCAATTTAGTTATTAAAATTTACTATTAAATTTTATTTAAAAGTTTTTTAATCAAATTAATAAAAAATATATTAAAAGTTTATTGGTTGATTAATACTCATTCTAATATATAAAATTTTTTGACAGGGTTTTACAGATAAAATATAAATATTGTGAGTAATACACATAATAATGTGAGTTTATATGCCAAAACATTTATTGTCTGGTATAAAGGCTATTGTTACATTTAAATTAAAAGAAAAAGGTCTATCAAATAAAGAGATAGCTAATATATTAAAGTGTGATAGGTCTGTTATATCTCATTATTTAAGAGGAACTTTCCCAAAAAAAGAAATATTAGATTTTGTAAAGATAATTGAGAATCTTCCACCAGCATGTGGAGCAAGATTAATTCATGGTATTTGTAAAGATAAAGAACTTTCTAAAATATTAATAAAAGAACTGTATAATGTGGAGTTGATTTGGGATAAAGAAAAATGTATTTTTTGTGGAACTTGTAAAGAAGAGTGTAATGCCATAAAAATGGAGAATCTTAATATTATTATTGATTATAACAACTGTTCATATTGTGGGTTATGTGTTTTAGAATGCCCTGTTAAAGCATTAAAATTCATTAAAAAAGGTGAAATTAATGAGAAAAGTTAAGGATTATTTTGATGAAGGATTTTTAATATATAGAGAGGGAAAAATAGAAAAAAGATGTTTATACTGGTTTAAAGATTCTTGTGTTGGTTGTGGATTATGTTATGATATCTGTCCTGTAGAAGCTATAAAACTTGGACCTTTAGGCGCTATTGCTAAAGGATTGGTTGATGCTAACAAAATAGATATTGATGAAAATAAATGTGTTTTATGTGGATTATGTGCTGCCAGTTGTTTTTTTAATGCTCTTGACTTAAAAATAAATGGAAAATCTATAAAAGAAGATTCAAGATATCCAAAAATTGTTGGAAAGGATATCAATATCACACAAGAAAAATGTGTTTTATGTAAGCAATGTGAAATAGTTTGTCCAAGAGATGCCATAAAAGTAGAGAGAAATTTAGCTGAAAGACATAAGTTTGTTATTGGAGAAGCTATAATAAATAAGGATAAGTGTGTCTTATGTGGAATTTGTGCAGAATATTGTCCAGCAGATGCTATAGAACTAAACTACAAAAAACCAACACCTTCAGACCCTAAACCTGTAGATAATATTAAAATAAATACTGAAAAATGTGTCTATTGTAGAGTTTGTGAATTTGTATGTCCTCATGATGCAATAGAAATAATCTGTTATAAGTGTCCTCTTATTAGAAGAATTCCAAGAGCTAAGATATATGAAGACATAACTGGAAAAACTATTGTAGATAAAAATAAATGTGTCTCTTGTGGATGGTGTGAATTTGTCTGTCCTACTGATGCAATAAAAGTAGAAAAACCTTTTGATGGAGAGGTTATTATTGATTATGAAAAATGTACTGCTTGTGAGGCATGTGTTAGCATATGTCCATGTTCTGCTTTAGAATTCCCAAAACCAAAAGATAAAGCTCAAAAAGTCAAAAAATTAGTTGTAAATCAAAACTTATGTGTTTTATGTGGAGCATGTAGTAAAGCATGTCCAACAGGGGCTATAAAAGTAGTTAGAAAATCTGTTAAATTATGTAATGAAGAACCAATTGCTTGGAAAAAAAGATTTGAAAAAATTTTAAATTAAAAAAAAGGTGACAAAAAAATGATAAAAAACAAAAATTACACTCTAATAGTATTTCCAGAAAAATGTCATGGTTGTGGTATTTGCGTTGTTGTTTGCCCAGTGAATGCTGCTAATGATCCTCATGTAGCTGGAGGAGCAGGTCCTGTAAATGAAGATAAAATCGTTATTAGAGTTGAAAATGGAGTAATAAAAATAGTAAATCCAGAGTTATGTGGAGGATGTGGAGAATGTGTAAGATATTGTCCAGTTGATGCAATAAAACTATTGGTAAAATAATTTTTAGGTGAATATAATGAAATTTAAATTAAATACTGGAAGAACTATATGGCAAGGAGAGGCAATTGAAGCTGGTAAAAATTTGGAGTTGTATAAAAAAGCTGCTGCAGTAATTTACATAAATAAAGAAGATATGGAAAAATTAGGAGTAAAAGAAGGAGATAGAGTAAAAGTGAAAAATAAATTTGGAGAAGTTGTATTGTGTGTAAAAGAGGCTAAGGAGAAAAATCCTCCAGAAACAGTATATATTCCAATGGGACCATGGGCAAATTTGTTAGTTGACCCTGATACAGATAGTACTGGAATGCCATACCTAAAAGGTTCTCCTAAACCAGAATGTTTAGTTGAAATAACAAAGACAGATGAGGAAGTTTTAGATATCCCCCAATTAATGAGAAAATACTATTTAGAAAAGGTATTAAAAGAAACAGAAAAGAAAAAGAAAAAGGTTAAAGCCTAAGGTGATAAATTATGGAATTAATAATTAAAAATGGAATTGTATTTGACCCTGCTAATGGAATAGATGGAGAAAAAATGGATATTTGTGTAAAAGATGGCAAAATAGTAGAATCAGTTTCAGATAATGCCAAAGTTATTGATGCTTCTAATTGTGTAGTTATGCCTGGTGGTGTTGACCCTCATTCACACATAGCTGGGCCTAAGGTAAATACTGGTAGAATAATGAGACCAGAAGATAGTTTAATGGAAATATACAAGAAAAAAGGGCAATTTAAAAGTGGAACAGGATTTTCAATACCTTCAACATATAAAACAGGATATCAATATTCAGAATTAGGTTATACCTTCTGTGTTGAAGCAGCAATGCCACCATTAAAAGCTAAACACGTACATGAAGAGTTTGTCAATACTCCACAAATAGAAAAAACTGCAATGCCTTTATTTGGAAATAACTGGTTTGTATTTAACTATATTATAGAAAAAGATTTTAAAGCATTGGCAGCATATGTAGCTTGGGTTTTAAAAGTTTCCAGAGGTTATGCTATAAAAATTGTTAATCCTGGAGGTACTGAAGCATGGGGTTGGGGAATGAATGTTCATTCTCTTGATGACCCTGTCCCTGGATTTGATATAACTCCAAGAGAAATTATTAGAGGATTAGCTAAAGTAAATGAAATGCTTGGACTTCCACATTCTATACATGTCCATCCAAATAACTTGGGACATCCTGGAAATTGGGAAACTACTTTAGAAACTATGGATTGTGTAAAAGAAATAAAACCAGCTCCAAGAGTTGGAAATAGAGAAACAGTATATCATAATACCCATGTTCAATTCCACTCTTATGGTGGAACTTCTTGGAAAGATTTTGAGGCAAAAGGTGTAGAAATAGCAGAGTATGTCAATAAAAATAAACATGTAACTATTGATGTTGGTCAGATAACTTTAGATGAAACTACAACTATGACAGCAGATGGACCTATGGAATTTGATTTATATATGACAACAAGATTAAAATGGGCAAATTGTGATGTAGAAGTTGAGACAGGTTCTGGAGTAGTTCCATTTATATATTCTCCTAAAGGTCCAGTATATTCACTTCAGTGGGCAATAGGTTTAGAGATTTTCCTATACACTAAAGCAATGGATAGAATTATGCTAACCACAGACCACCCAAATGCAGGACCATTTACAAGATATCCAAGAGTTATTGCATGGTTAATGAGTAAAAAATATAGAGATGAGTGGCTATATAATAAAGTCCATAAATGGGCACATCAAAGAAGTAGAATAGGAGATTCTGATAGAGAATATACATTATATGAAATTGCTCAAGTTACAAGAACTAATGCTGCTAAAGTCTTTGGATTAACAGAAAAAGGACATTTAGGTGTAGGTGCTGATGCAGATATTGCTATCTATGAAATAGACCCTGAAGAAAAAGATGGTAAAAAAATAGAAAAAGCATTTAGATATGTAAAATATACAATTAAAAGAGGAGAAATATTAGTTAAGGATGGAGAATTGGTTAATGAAAAATACTATGAAACATGGTATGTTGATGTTAAAGTTGGTGAAGAGCTATACAATGAGGTATTAAATGATATTAGAAGCAAGTGGCCAAAATTATATTCAGTATCATTTGAAAACTATCCAGTCTCTGATAAATTAGCAAATTCCTGGAAAGTTGTTAAAATAGATGCTACAGATATTAATTAAATTTTATGATATATTTAAATTTTTTATAAATCTTTTAAATGAGATAGTATAAATTAGAATATATGCATAAACAAATATAAAATAAATATTGATAACCATGATAATTACAACTACGGACAATATTGAAGGTTATAGAATTATTAAGTATTTTGGAATCGTTGTAGGATATGGGGAAGATATTGAAACCAGTATTAACGATTTAATTAAAAAAGCTAAAGATTTTGGGGCTAATGCAATTATTGTAGTAAGAATTGAAAATGAGAATATTGGAGATGAAGAGGAGTATATAGTTGGTTATTATGCCTATGGTACAGCAGTTAAAATTGAAAAAAAGGTGAGAGTATGAAAGAACTAATATTAACATTACAAGCAGATTTAAGGACATCTGTTGAATTAATAGGATTAACTCCAGATAAAATAGAAAATATGAGTTTAGATGATATTAGAAATATGGAATTTAATTATGGTAGAAAAAAAATAAGATTGGAGGAAATGTTTGATATAGAAATGAATGAAATTGAAGGAGAGCCAAGAATTGTTATAAAAAATTCAAATCATCTATTAAAACATGTTGGAGAAGGTATGACAAAAGGAGAAATTTTAATTGAAGGAGATGTAGGAATGTATGTTGGGGCATTTATGAAAGGTGGAAAAATAGTAGTCTATGGTAATGCTGATAACTGGGCAGGACAGAATATGAAAGGTGGAGAGTTAATTATAAAAGGAGATGCACAGAATTATATTGGGTCTTCATATAGAGGAGATTGGAGAGGAATGAGTGGAGGTACTATAATTGTAGAAGGAAATGCTGGAAATGAAATAGGAGAGTTTATGCTTAAGGGATTACTTCATGTAAAAGGAAATACTGGATTATATACAGGGATACATTTAAATGGAGGATTTATTATTGTTGATGGAAATGTAGATATTAGAGTTGGAGCTGAAATGATTGCTGGAGCAATTGTAGTTAATGGTAAAGTTAAGGAAATTTTACCATCATTTAAATATGAGGGTATTGTAGAGAATCCAATAATAAAATTAAGTAAAAAAGACCAGGGAAGAAAAATAGAAGGTGTTTATTATAAATTTACAGGAGATTATGGAGAACGTAAAAAACCTAAAGGACAATTATATATAAATGTTAATACTAATCCAGGATTAGTATAAAAAATTTTATTCTTCTTTTATACCAATAATTTTAAGAATTTTATTTTTTATAGCTTCTTCTACAAGTTTTCTTAATGCTTCTTTATCTTTAACTTCATTAAATATTCCTAAGGGTATTCTTGCAGCTGCTTTTGTTTGATGTCCTCCACCACCAAATGCCTTATTTAATATTTCTCCTAAATTTAACCTTAAATCCTTAGTTCTTGCAGATATATGAATTTCATCATTTACAATTCCAAAAACAAAAGTTGTTGATATTCCCTCCATTTTTAATAAAAAATCAGCTGCTTGTGGAAGTGCATCTCTATTATTTATCTCTCCAACATATGCAAGGGCTATATTTCCCTTGACTATTTTTCTATTCATTATTGCCTTTGCAATAACTTCCATAACTTCTGTTGATATCTCAGGATTTTCTATCATATCCAAAAGGGAAGTATCTATATATGGTTGAAGATATGAAGCTGCTTCAAAATCTAATTTAGATACTTTAATTCTAAAATAGTTAGTATCTGATTGAATTCCATAAAATAATGCAGTTGCTAAATTTCTTGTAGGTTCTATATCTAACTCCATAAAATACTGAGTTAAAATAGATGCTGTTGCTCCTACATCTGGTCTTATATCCATATACTCTGCAGTTAAATCTGATGTATTATGATGGTCTATAATTATATTTATTTTGCTTAACTCTGTTGGTAGTTGCTGAGTAGAGGAACAATCTACTAAGGCAATACAACAATAGTTATCTATATTAATCTTTTCAATATCTATAAGATTTATACCAAGAGCATTGACCATAGCTTTATTTTTATCATAACCAATATTTCCTCCATAAGCAATATCAGAACTAACTCCCCATTTTTCAGCAAGTGTTTTTAAGGCAATAGCACTTGCAATACTATCAGGGTCTGGATTTTTGTGAGTTAATATTAAAAGGGGTTTTTTATCTCCACACTTTTCTTTACTTCTTAATAAGATATTTTTTAAAAATACTAACTTTCTTTTTAATTTAGCATTTTCTATTTCTTTGGCTATATCTTTAGCACCACTTTCAATAATATTAATTATCTTATCAATATTTAAGTCACTATATAACTTAGGATGTCCAGAAATTGCCCTTGCAAGTTTATAAGATTTAGGATTTAACTCACATACAAGTTCAGCAATTTTTCTATTTACATCTGGAGAATTTGTTAAAATAAGAATAATATCTGCTTTATCTATTTCTGCCTTTTTTAATGTTTCTATTTTTGTAGCATCTCCTAAAATAATATTAAACTGTTTGTTTAATTCATCAACATCATCAATTTTTAAATCTACAATTGTTATGTTTTTTTCATAATCTTTTATTAAATTTACAACCTTTTTTCCCAATGTTCCATAACCAATAACTACTATCATACTAATCCCAAATAAAATTTAGATTCTAAAAATAATATTAGAAGTATAATTTAATATTAATACTTATTTTGTAATACAAAGAATTATAAAATATTTAATATTTTGTTTTATCATATAATTAAGTTGGTGAGATTTTGAAGTTTTTATTTATTTACTCTAAAAAAGATTTAGCAAGTCAAAATATTGCTAATCACCTTAAAGAATATTTTAATGATATCTATGAAGTAGATAAGGAATTATTAGAGGTTAATAAGGAAGATTTAGATAAAGCTGATTTTTATATATTTTTATCTAAACATAGGAGTGAAAAGAATCTTCCAAGTTTTACAGTTCATATTCCTGGTATTTTAGATAAAGAAGTATGTCCTGCTGATGGAGTTTTAAATTCATTAATCTTAATTAATCTAAATAAATATAATACTTTAAATTATAATGTATCTTTTGAAGTAGTCCATCATACTCCTACAGATTTAGATAAACCTACATGTTTTGTAGAAATTGGAAGTTCTGAGAAAGAATGGACAAATAAAAAGGCAGGAGAGATTGTTGCTAAGGCAATATATAATGCAATTGAAGATTTTAAAAATAAAAATTATAGAAAGTTGGATGTAGTTATTGGTTTTGGAGGAGGACATTATGCTCCAAAATTTACAAGATATTGTTTAGAAGGTAAATACTATTTTTCATATTTAATTCCTAAATATGCCAAACTTACAGATGATAACTTAAATCATCTAATAAATAAAAGTTATTTTGATAAGGTTTTAATTGATTGGAAAGGATTAAGAGGAGAAGATAAAAAGAGGTATATTAAGTTTTTTGAAGATAATGGGATACTATGGGAGAAGATTTAACATCTCTATTATTAAAATTTAAAGAGGGTAAAATAAGCTTAGATGATATTGAAAAAAAAATAAAACTTAATTATATAGAAAACTTAGAAACATTAAGATTGGATATTAATAGAAAATTAAGGTCTGGGATTCCTGAGGTTGTATATGGTAGAGGAAAGGAGATAAATGAGATAATAAAAGCAACCTTAAAGTTAGCTGAAAAAAATGGATGTGCATTAGCAACAAAAATAGATGACATCAAAAAATTAAAATATGAATTAAACAATTATGATTTAAATAATTACACTGTAAAAATAAATGAAAGAGGAAAAACATTAACCATATTTAAGAAAGATTTTAAAATAAATTATATTGGTAAAGTAGGAATAATAACTGCAGGAACAGCTGATATTCCCATTGCAGAAGAGGCAAAAGAAACTTTAAATTTTTTAGGTGTTGAAAGTTATACCTACTATGATATAGGAGTTGCAGGAATCCATAGAGTTTTTCCAGTAATAAAGGAAATTATTAAAAAAGATATAAGAGTAATAATTGTAGTTGCAGGAATGGAAGGAGCATTACCTTCAGTTGTATCTTCTTTAGTAGATATCCCTGTTATAGGAGTGCCAACATCAACAGGGTATGGATTTCCATATACTCCTTTATTTACAATGTTAAACTCATGTTCTCCAGGGTTAGCTGTTGTTAATATTGATAATGGTTTTGGTGCAGCATGTTTTGCTTATCTTATAGTTAGGCATGGTGTTAATAGATGATTAAGATTATAGAAGGGAGTTATGTAGGAACAAGGTCTGAATTTGATTTAGATGATATTTTATCAAAAGTAGATAGAGGATATGTTTTAATATATGCAAAAGATAAAGATGGGACATTTCATGAGGGTTATTTATTTTTTGAAAATGGTAAGTTAATTGGGGCATATTATACAGATAATAAAGGGACAGAAAAATTTGGAGATAGGTCTTTTATTACTGAGCTATTAACAAAAAATAATAAAGTAATTGAAATTTATAGATATGACAAAGATAAGTTAAATTTAATGAGATGGTTATATCCAGAAATATTTAAGCTAAAACTAATAAAAGATAAATTTGAAGGTAAATACTCTAATGAAACCTTAACTTTACCAACGGATACGCCCATAGCTAAAAATGTAGATAATATAGAAAGTTACTTACAAGAAAATAAATATATTTTAGTTAATATTTATTCTAAAGATAATACTGAAAATGCATATATTGTGTATTATGGAGAGACTCCAATAGCTGCATATTATGAATGTGAAAAAGGTTCATTATTTGGAAATGATGCTTATGAAAAAATTAAGGAATTGTTAGAAACAGATAGAGAAAATTATATAGTAGATATATATAGTTT
Organism: archaeon; assembly: GCA_024278985.1. Taxonomy (GTDB): domain Archaea; phylum AGJL01; class Methanococci; order Methanococcales; family Methanocaldococcaceae; genus Methanocaldococcus. The sequence continues at coordinate 11,097 of JAJRSC010000025.1, read as the reverse complement.
TGATAAGATAAAGTTAAATGTTATATTAGAAACTTACCCAAAATTAAAGTTGGAAAAAAATGAAAGTGAAGATAATATTATAAGTGAAGAAGTAATTTCTGAAGATATTGGTGAAAAAAAAGTTGAAGAAGAAACTAAAGAGGAAGAAGAACTTTCAAGAGAAGAACTATTAAAAAGGTTGGGAATTAAAGAACCTGATGAGGAGTGGGTAGAAGAAGTTATTAATGAGTTATTTAGCCCAGATGAAGAAGATTTAAAAGAAATATGTGAAAATATAAAGAGAGACATAATAAATAAATTAAAAGAGATTGATGGAATTAAGGATGTTAATGTAGATATTAAAGTAGATTGGAAGAATGGTAGATATTTTATTTCTGGTGAAGTAGATATTAAAAGAAAAAGAATTTTAGGAATATTTAAAAAAGATATTAATTTAAGTATGGTAAAATTAACTGTTGATAAAATTATTAGAAACAATATTCCCAAAAATGAGAAATTTACTTCATCTATATCAATTAAAATAGATTAATGTGTGAATATTATGATTCCTGAATATTACTTTTTAGGATTTTTTATATTTGGTACAATTTTGGGAATTGCATTATATAAATATAAGGAATCCCAGAAGAAAAAAGAATTTAAGATTATTGAGATGGAGTTAGTAAATAATCTAAAAGAATTAAAAACATATATTGAACCAGATGAAAATAAAATATTTAGTGATGAATATGATTTGGTAGAGATTGCTTTAGAGTATGGATTAGAGGATATTATAATAACAAATGATGAGGGTTTTATTGTTGCTTCAACATTGAAAGACTCTGAGGAATTAGGTTCTAATGTTTTTAAAATATTTTGCAATGTAAAAGATTTATATAATAATCTTAAAAAAATAATTATTCAAGAAGAGAATAGCAATATAATAATATATCCAATAAGATGTTGTGATGAAAATTTATATATAATAATTGTTACTAAAAAGTTACCAAGTCATTTAGATGAAAAGGAGATATATAATAGAGTATATACTCTCTTAAAAGATAAATATCTAAAAGTTGTAAGAAATATTGATAATCTACCTACAAAAACACCTTTAAAAGATATTGAAATTTTAAATGAATCTTCACCTATAAAAAATATTGAAAATATTTAAAAATTATGAAGTGGATTACAACATTTAAAAATAGAGGTTATAAATGCACTCTTTGTGGTTATTGTTGTTCATGTGAAAATTGGAGAATTTATTTAAATTATTTTGATTTTATAAGATTAAAAGATTATAAATATGCTATTGAAGAGTGTAATAACTTTTTTAAATATAGAACAAAAATTAACAGTAGAGGTTGTATTCTATTAGAAAATAATTTATGTAAAATACATTTAGAGAAAGGTTATGAGTATAAACCTCTAATGTGTAGAATATTTCCATATAGTTTAATGGTTAAATGGGATGGTTCTCCACTATTAATAATTAAACATTATTGTAAGGGAATAATTAGAAAAACACCAAATAAAAAAGAATTAAATAATGTTAAAAATTTAATAAAAGAGTTATATTTTGACAGTTTTGAGAAATTTTTAGAGGAGGGAATGGAAAATAACAGTAAAACAAAACTATTCAATGATACATATATTTTATGGGAAGAAAGAGATGAATGGGGAGAGTATATATTTAATAGTAGTTCTTTTTTAGAGATTATTGAAAAATGTAATGAAATTTTTGGTAGTAAGTTTAATATTAATATTTACAAATCTAATAATGAAAATGAGCATATTATTATAGAATACCTTTATGAATTAAATAGAAGAGAACATTTTAGAAAGTTATCATTTTATAATGAAGTTAGATTATTACTAAATATTGGTAATTATTTAAAAAAATGTAATAATCAAATAATAGGAGAGAGAGAAATTGATTATAAACTATTCTTTAAACCAAATGAATTAATAACATACTTCTTACCTAATCTAAAAATTCCATAAGATGAACCAAGTTTTAAATAATATAATGTTTGTTTTGGATTTGGAATATATATTGATGCAAAATATTCAACATCTTCAAAGGGCAAAACTTGAGCAGTTGGACCTACTAACATTTTAATTTTGGCATTTTTTCCTCTATCTAAAATCATATCTATAGTACTATTTAATAAAGATGTTCCACTAATTAATAATGCATCCATTTTTGGTAAAAGATTATATTCTAAGGAATCACTTATAACATTTTCATCTTTTAATGTAGGGTTTCTCTCAAATATATATAAATTATAATCCTTTAATATTTTTAAAAGAGGTTTCATATACCCAATCATACCTAAATTTTTTATATCATATTGTTTTAAAATTGAAATTATATCTATTCTAAAATTTTCTTCTTTAAGTTTAATAAAATATTGAGAAATTGCATTTATTGTCGCTAAACCTAAAGTTCTATATGTAATATCTAATGAGTTAGCATTTTCTATAAAATCATCAATATCTTTTAAAAAAATCTTATCTTTTTTATATTTATATTCCTCCACTAGTGTCATTGCTACTCCAAGAGACTCCTTTTTTTCACAAGATAAATATACATAAGTGTAAGGTAATGAAAATGAAAAGTCCAATATTTCAAAATCTTTATTTTTAATTAATCTTTTAGTATTTTTTATAATCTTTTCAATAATCATATTATCTCTCCCTAATAAATAAAAAGAGAAAAACTTTTTTATTTTATTCCAAATATTTTTCTTAAAACTGTTGAGGTAGCCATTGAACTTAAAATATACCAACCAAGCCATCCAAGGGCATTTTTTACTATTGGAAACCCTACTTTATAAAATAAACTACCTAACCAATGCCAAAAATCTAACAATATAATTTTTGCAATTATAGTGGGTAAATAAACAACAACACCATTCCAGTTAGGATATAATTGATGATATAGCCCATCATAACCATATACATGTTTTAAGTATATAAATATTAATATTATTGGTATCCAAGTATATAACATAGGTTTAAAACTCATTTTCATTAATTCAGTGTTTAATTTTAACATTTTTTCCTGTTCTTTTTGCAACTCTTCTAACATTTTTGGGTCTTTTTGTGCTAACTTAATTTTTTTTTGATAATTTTTTAATTCTTCCTTTATTTTAGCAACTCTTTCCTGGTCAACTAATAACTTAGTTGCTACAGTTGTTATTAAGGAAACAATAAAGGCAATTATCAATATTGATAATGCAGGATGAAAATTTTTTATTAATGGTAAAAAAATACTGTCTAAAAAATTATAAAAAAATTCAAGCATCTAATTCCACCTATATTATTTTAAAACTTGAATCATCTCTTCAACAGCTTTATCTAATAAATTATCTCTATTTTTAATTATCTTTACAGTTGCTCCAGTTAAAACAGCATATGTCATAGCTGCTGCTCTATTCATAAATATATGCTCTCCAATATCTTCAGTACTTTCTAAATCCCTATTTCTACTCTCATCCTTTAATCTTCTCATTAAAATCTCACTATTATCAGCTTCAACTAATACAATTATATCTGGTTTTAATTCCTCTAAAACCCAAATTGGTAATCCTGGAAGATAACCTTTAGGAGTTTTAATTGTACTATGTGTATCAACTATAATATTTTTTTCTTTACCCATTTCAGCTATTTTTTTTCCTGCTAATTTTTGAATTTCTTTCTGAGTTTCTGGAGGTAGTTTTCTTAATTGGTCTCTATCTTCTACTAAACCTCTTTCTTTAGCAATTTCTAACATAACAGTACCAAAATTAACAATCTCATATTCAATTCCTTCCTCTTTTAGCTTTTCCACTGCTTTATTTGTTACTGTTGTAGAACCTACCCCTGGAACTCCAACAACTACAACAATCATTTTTTTCACCTAAAAAATTATTTTTTTAAGAATTTGGATAAAATTGGATGCAGTTCTGTTATTTGGTCTTTTAAGATTTGTTCATACATTCTATAAACAATAGATACAGTTAATAAAACTCCAGTTCCTCCACCTAATGCTCCAAGAAAGTTAGCAAATGCTGCCAAAAATCCAACAAATGCAGAACTCATTACTGTTATTGGGAATATGTATCTTTTTAATCTTTGTTCTATTGCTTTATAACTTTTTCTAAATCCTTTTATTGCCATATTTAAAGAACTTAATCTTTTAGCCATAGACTTAGCATCTAATCCAGAAGTTTCAACCCAAAATATTCCAAATAATATACAGAATATTATCATAGCTAACATATAAATAATTGCTCTTATAGGGTCAGCAAGTACTTGAGTTATGCTATACGGTGCTGATAAGTAGTAAGCAATCCCATTAATTGGCATACCATTAACATATTCCCCAAAAATTGGAAAACCTGCTTTATATAATGCCAATCCCCAAAGTTGAATATTTGCAAATAATGCTGAAGTTAATATAACTGGCATGTTAGAAACATATACAAACTTTATTGGATATCTTGCCACTAAACCTTTAACTCTCCCATGGGCTAAAGGAATCTCAACTCTCATAGATTCAGCATATACAGCCATTAAAAATACTATAATTGTCCCTAATATTGGGAGTAAATAAGTTATATCAGGCATTCCATTTAATAATGATTTGAAAAATTTCCATACATATCCTTCTGGACCAAATGCTCCGACAAAAATAGTCTGTGAAACTCCAGCTACAATAAATAAACCAATTCCAGAACCTATTCCATATTTTGTAACTACCTCATCCAAATATATTAAAAGTATAGAACCTATGGCTATCTGAACAATGACTAACAAAGCTAACATTAATGGTAATGGTCCAAAAGCTCCAGCTCCTACAAATAACGCTGCTTCTACAAAACTTAATATAATAGATAACAATTTTTGTGTTCCTTGAAAAAGTGCCCTATCTTCATGTTGAGATAAATCTAAATTTAAAATTCCTGCCCCAACTAAAAGCTGCATAATAATTCCTGCAGTAACAATAGGACCAATCCCTAAAGTTATTAAAGTTCCAATCCTTGATGCTGTAATTGTTTGCCAAAATTCAAATATTGCTGGAATTTGAGCTCCAGCAGTATATATATCTATTGTCCCCATAATAAAATAGAGTATTAAAACTAATCCTGTCCATTTTAATTTATCTTTAAAAGGAATTTCTTTAATTGGATTTTCAACTTCAGGAATTTTTTCTAAGATTGGAACTAAACTTTTTAAAAATTCTTTCAATATTATCACCTGTTACCTGCTAAGTGTATAGGTTTATATATTATATAGATGAAGTATTATAAAATTTTAGTTTAAAAATAAAAAAGAATTAGTTTTTCATTTTTTATACTACAAGAAAAAAGATACAAATATTTATAATTCCACAACATCTCCACCAGCAGATATTATTTTTTCTTTAGCTTTTTCTGAAAACTCTATAGCTTTAACAATCATTGGAATGGTTATTTTACCTCTTCCTAATACTTTTTCATAACCTAACTCAGTTACATCTACTATATACTTATCTCCATCTTTTGCAAATTTATCAGGATTTTTTAAAATTAATTCTTCTAATTCATAAACATTAATTGTTTCCAAGTCCTTTACAATACTTGGGTGTCTTTTAAATCCATACTTTCCAAAGTGGTCAGGTTCATATTTAATTATCCATGTCCATTTATGTTTATGTCCTCCAGCTAATCCTCTTCCTCCTCTATTTCCTGCTCCTCTTCTTTTTTTATGACTTCCTCCTCCACAGGTTCTTGAACCTCTATATTTTTTTACTTTTCTTCTTTTTCTAATCATTGTTTTCACCAATTACATCATTCTCTCTAATAAGTCATTTATTTTTTCTCCTCTGTATCCTAATGCTCCTCCTATTTTAAAATGTTTTTTTATTCCTCCTCTTTCATAACCTTTTCTTGGAGGATGTAATCTAAAAACTGGTTTTAAAGGAGTATCTTTTAATTTTATTTCTCCACTTATTATTTTTTCAGCTAACTCTTCAACACTCATTCCAGTTAGTTCTTTTATTTTTTCTTCATCTACTCTTTTATCTCCTTTAAGTCTTCCTCTTTTTAAAATCAACTTAACTAATGTGTCTTTATTTATTTCTCCCCAAGTAATATAATCCTTTGCCTTTTGTAACATTCCTTTAATAGAATCAGTTTCAGGAACAATAACACAATGATTTACCTTATGTAATCTAAGCATTTTTAAAGTGTCTGCAATATCTCCTCTTACACCTATTCTTCCTCTCACTCTAACAACTGCATATGCCATATTTTATTCACCTATAAGATTCTTCCTTCTAAAACACCAAGTTTCTCTTTTTGGTGTTTCATAGTTCTTGTGTAGTTTAAACTTTTTAATGCTTCATAAGTAGCCATAGCAAAGTTATAGGTAGTTCTTGTTTCTCCAAATGTTTTTGTCCATACATCTTTTATTCCAGCTAAACCAAGAACAGCCTTAGCAACATCTCCAGCAACTAATCCAACTCCTTTAGGAGCAGGTAATAAGATTATAGCAGTACTACTACACTTTCCATAACCTTTATATGGAACTGAGTGAGGAGTTCCACAACCACATTCCCAAGAACCACAACCTCTTCTAACTCTTATTATATTCTTTTTTGCTTGAGCTATTGCTTTTCTTATAGCAGGTCCAACTTCTTTAGCTTTTCCTTTTCCTACACCAACATATCCATTTTTATTTCCTACTACAACTGTAGCCCTAAACCTTGCTCTTCTTCCTGATTTGTGCATTCTTTGAACTAATTTAACATCTAAAACTTTCTCTTCTAAATCTGGAAGGAGAGCATCAACTATATCTGGTTCTAATATTGGAAGGTTATTATCTAAAATATAATCTATATCAGTAATTTCTCCTTCTTTGACCATCTTACCGATAGTTGTTTTAGGTTCCCATTCATCTATATTAAATCTCATGTTTTCACCTTAGAAGAGGTTATCTATTTTTTCTTTAATTTCATCAAAATGCTCAGGTAATTTTTCAGGTTCTAAACCTTTTTCTAAATATTTTGAAAATTGTTTTTTATATTTTTCTTCATCATTTTCTTTTAAAAATTCTGCATATGCCTTTATATGTTCTCCTCTTATTCTATCTTCATCTGGTAAGATAGATTCACCATGAGGAACTTCTAAACCAGCATCTAAAGCTCCTTTTAATATGGCGAATACTGCTGCTCCTTTAGTTGCTCTATGTAGTCCAATATCTAAAACTGCCTCTTTATATCCTGCTTTTAGTGCTTTTTTTCCTAATAAATATCCTGTTAAATATGCTGATGGTAAATTTCCAGTATGTCCTTTATAACCTAATTTTATTAACTCTCTTGAATGAGCAGAAACTACAGTTCTATCTCCTTTTTCATCATATTCAACTATTTGAGCAATTATATGGTTTAGTGTTTTTCTTGCTACTAATCTTGGTTTTTTTGATAATAATAATCTTAATCTTTTTCTATAATCTGTTTTTGCCTCTCTTCTTCTTCTAAATTTTACTCTATATGTAGGACCTTTTGCCATGTTTCTCCCTCACTACTGTTTTATTAATTCATGTTCCTCAATATATAACATAAGGTGGCTTTTACTTCTGAAGAAACCTCCTTTAGCCATTCTGTAAAGTTTTCTATAAACTCTCTTCTCTATTTTACCCTCATCTCTCAACTGTTTTAAAAGCTTTCTTAATGCTCTAACTGTCATCATCCACTGTTCTTTTGGTGGATTTCTTGCTCCTGCAGCTCCTCTTCTTGAACCAGGTCCTCTTCTTCTACCTTTTTTTCTTTGTTCTTTTAATTTTTTAACTCTAGCTGAGCTAATTCCTTTTTTTTGGAGTTTTCTAATAACACCCTTTTTTATTAATTCTCTAATATCATCTCTTGATAAAGCTGCTTTAACATCTTCTAATCTCTCTGGGTCTATCCAAACTCTATCAACTCCACATTTTAATATATCAGCAGCAATTCTTCTTTGAACATAAACATCCATGTTTAATCACCAACTATTATTACTCCTCAACTTTAACAATTTTTAAAAGTTCTTCCTGTTTTTCTTCAGAGATATTTAATATTTTTATTCCTAATTCTCTTGCTCTTTTAATAATTTCTATTTTCTTTCTTTTACCAACTGTTGATGCAATTCTTGCAGCCTGTTTTTCAGGATTTAATTTTTCCAAATCATTTATATTATATACTAACACATCCTCATATCCTGATGGATGTAATCCTCTTACAGCTTTAGGGCTTCTATAACCTATTTCAACAACGGCAGGCTTTTCTTTCCATTTTAATCTCATTTTATTATGCCTACCTTTAGGTCTTCTCCATTTTTCTCCTAATCTTTTATGCCTATGAGCTTCAGTTCTTAAAAAATCAGGTTTTTTTCTTTTTAATTTAAATCTTAATCTTAGTAATCTGTCCATGTTTCCACCTTAAATAGCTTTTCCAGCTTTCTCAACAATATAAATTCCATCTTGGAATACTCTTGGGTCTCTGTTTTTAATTTTTGTTGCCTGTTCAATATTTGCAGCTGTTTGCCCAACTTTTTCTTTATCTATTCCACTAACTATAACATCCTCTCCACTAACCTTAACAGTAACCCCTTCTAATATTTTAGCTCTTCTTGGGTGTTTTTCTCCTAAGAAGTTCTCAATAATAACCTCATCTCCTTTAACATAAACTTTCATTGGGAAGTGTACATATCTAATTTTTAATTTATAAGTAAATCCTTCAGTAACTCCTTTTATCATGTTTCTTATATGTGCAGCTATTGTTCCTAACATAGCTTTATCTTTTCTTCTTGGATACTCACAAAAGACAACTATTTCATCATTTTCCTTTTTTATAGTTATTTTAGGATATTTAAATTCTCTACTTAATTCTTTATTTCCACATTTTATAGTAACCTTGTTTCCCTCAATACTTACCTGAACATTTTCTGGAATTTTTATTCTCTCTTCTAAATAAGCAGCAACTGGCATGTTTTTCACCTTAATATACATATGCTAATAATCTTCCTCCTAAACCTCTTTTTTTAGCTTCATCATGACTCATTACTCCCTGAGTAGTTGAAACTATCAATATTCCAAAATCTCTTGCTGGGAGATATCTTTTTTCAAATTTTTCATATCCATCTTTTTTAACTGGAAATCTTGGTTTTATTGCTCCACATTTGTTTATTTTTCCTACAAGTTCAACTTTATAAACTCCTCCTCTACCATCCTCAATATATTCAAAATTTCCAATATATCCATAATCTTGCATAACTTTTAAAACTCTCCCTATCAATTTAGAAGCTGGTTTTATGTAAATTACTTTTTTTCCAACCATCTCACAGTTTGAAATATGTACTAAAGCATTTGCTAATGGGTCTAATAATGTCATCACTCTCACCTTGTTTAATCTAATTTCTTAAATCCTAATTTTTGGGCAACTTCTCTAAAGCACTGTCTGCATAAGTTTAATCCATATTTTCTAATAATTCCAAACCCAACATGCCCACATCTCTCACAAGGTCTTATTCCATATCCATATTTCTTTTTCCATGGTTTTTTTGCCATTTTCTCACCCTATTCTTCCCATTTTTCTACTTTTATACCAAATGTTTTTTCAATAAACTCTATAGCCTCCTCTTTAGTTAATCTATGTCTTCTTGGAATTTTAGACCTACCTCTTTTTTTTCTCATAACTCTAAATCCAGGTCTTTCTAAAGTTACACAGACATCCATTCCAAATATTCCAATCATAGGGTCATATTTTTGTCCAGGGAAATCTATATGTTCATGAATTCCAAAGGAGAAATTTCCAAATTCATCAAATGAGTAATCATATAATTTTTTTCCTTATTTATCAAATGCATAGAATGCTTTTTTTAAGAATTCTTCAGCTTTTTTTCCTCTTAGTGTAACCTTTAAACCAATAGGTAATTTTTTTCTAATACCAAAGGATGGATTTGTTTGCTTAGCTCTTGTTCTTATTGGTTTTTGTCCTGTTAATTCCTCTATAACTTTCTCTCCCTTAGTTAACCTATCTCCACTCTCTCCAACCCCAAAATTGACAACAACTTTTCCAATTCTTGGTTTTAACATTGGATTTTTTTCCCATAATTCTTCATAACTCATGTTTTATCCCTCTTAGTATAGTTTAATTATTGGCTCATCTTCTCCTATAACAAAGACATAATCTTTAATTGTTTTAAATTTCTCTCCATCTGGTGTTTCAATTGTTACAATATCAGGATAGATTCCTCTCTTCTCAATATCTACCAATTTTCCAATTTCTCCAACGTGTTTTCCTGCAGTAATATAAACTAATTTTCCAACTTCAAGAGGAATATGTGCCTTAATTTCTTGATTTGGAATGGATATTAGTAGAGAGTCTCCTGTTTTATAAACATCTTCATCTGCTTTTGTTGGGTCAGAAACTTTAATTAATATGTTTCTACCATCATGTAAATTTAATTGAATATGTCCTCCTTTAACAACTGTCTTATTTTTTATTTTACATAACTTAACATCTGGGTTGTCTGTTGGATATAATTTTACTCTTCCTTTTCTATCAAATAATACTCTATAGTTTTCATTTGCATCTGGAAGTGAAACAACATCCATAAATCCAACAGGGAATTTTTCTTCTTTTCTGACTCTTCCATCAATTAATATTTTTCCCATTTTAATTATTTTTTTAGCTTCTCTTCTATTGTCAGCATATTTTAGCTGGTCTCTAACAATTAACAATAATGGGATTGACTCATCCATTGGATGTGGTCCTGGAAGAGGTCTAACAGTAAATTTTGCAACTTTTCTTGGTAATTCCCATCTATCTGGAGCTGCCAATCTCTTTAAATGTCTTTTTGGACCTTTTTTACCCATTATTTCACCTATTTAAATCTTTTTTAATCTTTTTCATACAATTTTATTATCATAACATTTGATGGATGTATTGGATATGGCACTTCTTTACCATCCTGTTTTTTGTTGTTTGCTCCTTCTACAAAAATTCTATATCTTTTATAATCAACTTTTATTACCTCTCCTTCTAATCCTTTAAAATCTCCTCTCATTATTCTAACAACATCTCCCTTTCTAACAGTTATAGCATTTTTTCCT
>JAJRSC010000024.1 GCA_024278985.1 archaeon | reverse complement strand
TTTATAGCAAACCAATAACAACAGATAATTTTGAGGTAATCTTAGCTGGAAGAGAAAGAATTTTTGAAGCAAAAAATTTAATGGACAAAGCTTGGAAATCCTATTATCTTGGAGAACTTGATAAAGCTATATAATATGGTGCATATGCTAAATTAAGAAGTGAATCAGCAATATGGTGGATAAATTTAGATAATGATACAGGTAAAAAAATAGATATTAAGAAACTTTAACCATTAGCACAGCAATATTTATCAAATGCAGAAGTTATTTATGCATACATAACAAGTATGTATCCAATGTTAAATATAGATTCAAATGATTTGGAATATGCTAAAAAAGCATATAATAATGGAGATTATCTTTTATCTATTGCTAAAAGTATAGATTCATCAGTTAAATGTGAAATGCCATTAATAATATTAACAAATGATTTATCTTATCTTAAAGAATATGCTAAAAATAAAATTAATTATGCTGAATCATATAATATTATCCCTCTATCAGCATTATCTTACTATGAATATGCCAATAATCTAAATGACACTATTTCTAAGGCAATGTACTATAAATATAGTTCCTACTATGCTCAAATGGATGTAGATATTTTAAAAGCATTAAATAGTTCATATATAAAGTATGAACCAACATACTCAATTGAAAAACCTATATATATAGAGAATACTGAAGAGTTCAATCCTTACAATACAATTATTGGACTCTTTGTAGGGATTATTATTGGATTCTTTGGAGGTTATTTATTTAGAAGATTTACTTAGCTAAGTAGATAATAACCTCCAAATTATCATTTTTTATCTTAGAATCTACCCATATAGCAGAATAATCTTTTAAATCTTCTAATATTTTTTTATCTGATATTATTCCTTTATATAAGTAAGTTACAAACTCTTTATGAAATATTGGATTATAATATTCTGGAAAATAATCATAAGTAATTACCCATTTTTTGAAATACCTATAAGATTTTGGAAACTCTGGGAGAGAGCTGTCAGGTTTTAAATTAAAGTTATGTATAATCATTAATAATAAATCCTTAGTAATTATCTTCCTATCTTTATCTGTAAAAGTATAGTCCTGTAATAAAAAATCAGAACCCTTGACTATTCCTTTTTTAGTTATTGTTGCACTTCCATTATTTAACTCAATTTCGTATATTGTTGCATTTGCAATAATTTTATTTTCCTTAGTTTTCATATACTTATAATAAGAACCTAAATCATATACTGGAGGATGCTGGTCTAAAATAAAAAATCCTCCATTTATATTAATAGCTGCTACAACATGCCCAGAATCATTATTTTTAAACTTAATTGAGAATATATAAACTGGAGAATAACCCATAGATAATAATAATCCTGCAGTTAATATTGCATAATCTCCACAAATTCCTTTTTTTAGTGTTATAGTTTCATAAGGAGTTTGAATTATATTTTCTTTACCTTTTATAAATTTAATACTTCCATTACTATATATTATAAATTCTGGGTTTGGTAAGGAGGCCTTTTTGTAATCATATTTTATATTTTTATTTTCCCATTCTAAGATATTCCATACACTTTCTTGAATAGTATTTCCCTTTAAATTATCTGCTAAAGACTTTATTTTTTCAAGTTCTTCATTAGATAGAGCATGAATAATTGCCTTTTCAAGAGAGTATCTCCAAAGGATATTTGAATCTGTTGAAATTTGTTCTTTTTTAATTATATGGATTTTATTGTTGATTATATTCATTGTATAATTATTATATTCTATATTTTCATATTCAGCATTTTTATTATAGTTTGTAAATTTCTCAATATCTTTGGGGTTTATTATTAGCATAAAATAATTGGCAAATATTATTAAAACTGATATAACTAAAAATATTCTTACTAATTTCCCCATATTATCCCAAAAGAGTTAGTATATTAACTTTCCTATTAAGTATTTAGGATATGCATCAATTATTTTAACTTTCTTTTTCTTTCCAATATAATTTTTTCCATCTTTTACAACAACCATTAAACCACTATCTTCTAAATAACCAACAGCATCATTTTTATTTTTAAAATGTTCTTCAGATATTAGCACATCTAAAACTTTTCCAATATATTTCTTTTTTATTTCTAAATTAATTTTATTGGCAGTTTCTTTTATCATTAAAGAGTACTTTGTAACTTTAGGTTTTAGATTTTGAAATGCAGAAAAAGGGAGTGGTCTAAATTTATAAACTGTTATTTTATCAATATATGGCTTTATTTTATACATAAATTTTATTGTATTTTTTGCCCTTTCTTTTGTTTCTCCTGGTAAAGAGTATATAAAATAAACTTGAGCTTTTAAATTATACTTTTTAGCTAATTTAACAGCTTTTAAAACATCTTCAGGATATGATGGCCTTCCTAATAACTTAGCATGTTCTTTATCTCCTGTCTCACAACCTATATATATTGTTGATTTAATATATTTTGATAAAATTTTAGCTATTTTTTCATCAAATAGATTTGCCTTAACATTTTCAACCATAATATTAGCATCATATTTTTTAGATAGTTCATGACATTGGGATAATAATGATTCTATTGCATCATAATTAGGTTTTTCATAAGGATTATAGCTTTCTCTACCATAATCTAAAAAATCAGGAGCTGACAATACAATCCTTTTACATCCAAATTTTAAGAGTTCTTCTACCTCTTCCAATATTTTTTCTTCTTTTCTACTTTTTGCATAGCCAAATATTGAAGGAACAGAACAAAAACCACATCCAGGATTTATATTAGAAGGGCATTTTAAGGTTCCATTTTTACATAAATTACAATTTTTATACTTACATAATAAAAGAGCTCTTTTAAAATTACTACATCCTCTAACTACTTCAACATAAACTCTAGCTGTTTTATAGTTTTTATAATCATCTATCTTAGTTGATGGTGTAATTAAATCTAAATTTTTTAATACTTCTCTAAGAGGATTTATTTTTAAACCATCTTTCCAGTAGGTAGTTCCTTTTATATTTTCAGGATTGAAATCTTTTTTTATTAATTCCCTTAAAGTAATTTCTCCCTCACCAACAACAGTTATATCTCCTTCAATCTTTTCCAATAGATATAAATCTGTTGATATTGGACCCCCAATTAATATCTTTTTATTTGTTTTTAGTTTTATAGAATAAACTAAGTTCTTGACTGCTCTAAAATCAGATGTCATAGCACTTATAAGAATTAAATCATAATCTTTAGTATTATTTATATTAAAATTTTCATATGGAACTATTTTAGTAGAAATTCCTTCACTCTCTAAAATTCCCTTTACTGTTCTTGGTCCTGCACCTATTACATCTCTTGTTAATAACTTTTTTCCTTTTCCAACTGCCAAACAATCAATAATTAGGGCATTCATTTTAATCCATGTTTTATTTATCTAATTTATAGGTTTTGAAACACAAAACTCACATAGGGAATATTTATTTAATTGCTTATTTTTAACTGGACAATAATATGAATCTCCTTTTTTTATAATTTTTAATCCTCCAGGAAATTTTAAATATTCTGGATGAAATGGTTTTTTGGCAATAAAGCATAAATATGGACAAATAATTTTTGATAGTTCTATAAATCTTTGCTCCTCTTCTGTATTATAAACTCTAAAACTTTCAATTCTATCCAAAAGATTTTTTAATTTATTATCATCAATTTCATAATCATAAGGTAAATCTTTATTTTTTATTTCTTTTAAAGTGTCTATATAATATTTAATCATAGCATTAACATATTCCTCTCTATAATTTTCTGGTAAATATTTAGCATCTTTCTCCAAGAAAGACCTTATTTTTATTATATCATAGATTCCAAAATTCTTAGCTTTTTCTTTTAAAATTTTTAATAGTTCCTTAGCTCTCAAAATAATCCCTCAACTATAAAACATAATATTGCCACAAATATTGCTCCAATAACTAATTTTAACCCAGATATAATAATATTTTCATGGGATATTTTTCCAATAAATACACCTAAAATAAACAAGAGAAAGATAGTTAAAGCAATTGAAGTATAGAGGGCTATATATATATTAAATATAAAAAATGGAATTATTGGAATTATTGAACCTGCCATAGTTGATAGACCATCAATAACTCCACAAAAAATACATTCTCTTATAGCTTTTTTGTATATTATAGATTTTTTTAAATATCCTTTATTTTTTAATAGACTTTTTTCTTTTTGGATTCTTTCTTTTTCTAAACTTGCCTTTTCAGCAGTTAATGCTCCTAAGATATTAGATAATCCATTTGCAATTCCTCCACCCAAACCTGCTGAAATTATAATTGAAGGGTCTGCTGAGCCACTTGCACCTATTATTACTCCCAAAACAGATAATGAACCATCTATTAATCCCCTAACAATATATCTCGTGGTTGATTCATTATTTATTAGTTTTTTAAAAGTATTAAATCTATTCTTTATTTTTATCACCCTAAATTTAAAATATCTTTTAAATCATCTCCTCTTAAAATTCTATCTTTTATATATTTTTCTTTTTTCTTTATTTCACAAACTTTATTTAAAATTTCATTAAATTGATACTTTTTTATTACAACTACTCCATTAATATCCCCAACCACAATATCTCCTGGTTCAATAATAATATCATTTATACATATGGAAATATTAATTTTACCCCTGTTTAAAGGTTTCCCTGCTTTTGGATTTATACCTTTTGCAAAAACTGGAAATTTCAATTTTTTAATGTCTTCTAAATCCCTAATATACCCATCTATAACAACTCCCTTAACCCCCTTTATTTTACAATTTAAGCATGCTAAACCTCCAAAAACTGCATTATCTCCATTGACAACTTTAACAACCAAAATTTTATTTTTTGAATAGGATATTGCCTTAACTACACTTCCCCAATCATTGGCATCAACTTCTACAGTTACAGCTTCACCATATATTACTTTATCTATATCTATCATTGGCCTTATTCCTTTCAATACATAAGCTCCAGCATCTGATAAATTTGGTGTTGAGTAGAACATTTAATCACATACATGAAGATTTAATATGATTTAATATATGATATTTATATATAAACTACTTATTTTTTTATTTAATCTTATTAAATAGATAGGTGAGATTTTTGTATAAAGTTAAAGATATAAATTTATGGAAAGAAGGAGAAAAAAAAATAGAATGGGCTAAGCAACATATGCCTGTTTTAGGATTAATTAGAAAAAGATTTGAGAAAGAAAAACCATTTAAAGGAATAACTATAGGAATGGCATTACACTTAGAGGCAAAAACTGCAGTTTTAGCAGAGACCTTAATGGCTGGAGGGGCAAAAATAGCAATAACTGGATGTAATCCATTATCTACTCAGGATGATGTTGCAGCAGCATGTGCTAAGAAAGGTATGCATGTCTATGCCTGGAGAGGAGAAACAACTGAAGAATACTATGAAAATTTAAACAGAGTTTTAGACCATGAGCCGGATATTGTTATTGATGATGGTTGTGATTTAATCTTTTTACTCCACACTAAAAGGACAGAGTTGTTGGATAAAGTAATTGGAGCATGTGAAGAGACAACAACAGGAATTATTAGATTAAAGGCTATGGAAAAAGAAGGAGCTTTAAAAATTCCAGTTATAGATGTCAATGATGCATATACAAAATATTTATTTGATAATAGATATGGAACAGGACAAAGTGCATGGGATGGAATAATAAGAACAACTAATTTATTAATAGCTGGAAAAACTGTAGTTGTTGCAGGTTATGGATGGTGTGGTAGAGGAGTAGCATTAAGGGCTAAAGGTTTAGGGGCTGATGTTATTGTTACTGAGGTAAATCCAATTAGGGCATTAGAGGCCAGAATGGATGGTTTTAGAGTTATGAAAATGGAAAAAGCTGCAGAGGAGGGGGATATATTTATAACAACAACTGGATGTAAGGATGTGATTAGAAAGGAACATATATTAAAAATGAAAGATGGGGCTATTTTAGCAAATGCAGGACATTTTGATAATGAGATAAATAAAAAAGATTTAGAAGAGTTATCCATAGAAATAAAAGAAGTTAGAAATAATATTTTAGAGTATAATTTAGGAGATAAAAAAGTATATTTATTAGGAGAGGGAAGATTGGTTAATTTAGCATGTGCTGATGGACATCCTTGTGAAGTTATGGATATGAGTTTTTCCAATCAGGCATTAGGTGCTGAATATTTACTAAAAAATAGAGATAAATTAGAGCCAAAAGTTTATAGAATTCCTTATGAAATTGATGAAATGATTGCTAAATTAAAATTAAAGTCCTTTGGGATAGAAATAGATGAATTAACTGAAGAACAAAAAAGATACTTAGAAGATTGGAGAGAAGTAACATGAGAGAAAGTATATATATATTAATATCAAATATCTATGCCAAAGGTATGGCATACTTATTTTATTTTTTAACATCTTTTTTTCTTAAAACTGAAAGTTTTGGAATATTAAGGGGATTATTACCTATTTTAGATACTTTAACTATTATATTTAGCTCTGGAATTCCTGTTTCTATAGCCAAATTTTCTGCTGAAGGAAAAAAAGTAAATATATCCATATTAATATTTATGTTTTTTTTATCAATTATTGGGGTTCTTGTTGTTTTAAATATAAAATATATCTTAGGAGGACATTATTTAAAGTTAAATAATTTATTTTACATTATTTTGGGAGTTTGTATTTTATTTTCTCCAATAGTTTCATTTGTTAGAGGTACTTTACAGGGTAATTTTAGATTTAAAGAATTGGCATTAACTTGGATTGTTGAAAGTACTTTAAAAATTATTTTTTTAATTATACTTATAAATATAATAAAAATTTTTGGAGCCTTTTTAGCATTAGCTTTATCTTCATTAACAACAGGACTTATATTTTTTATCTATATAAGAAAATATATAGATTTTTCTTTTAATTTTAATTATATAAAAAATATTTTTTTCTACTCTATTCCAATATCATTAACATCCTCAGCATATAGAATATTTGGAGATATTGATAATATAATAATCATGTCATTTCTTGGACCTTATTGGAGTGGTATTTATGGTTATTCTGCCCTTTTATCAAGAGGAATAATAATGTTCTCAACATCTATATCAATTCCATTATTACCAAAAATAGCAAAAAATAAGGATATAAGAGATTTATATAAATCAGTTATTTTTAATACTCTCTTATCTTTACCAGTAGTAATATTATTTATTTTATTTTCAGATTTCTTTTTACATTTATTTTTTGGAGTAGATAATCCTGATGGTTCTTTATCTTTAAAGATTTTATCTATTTCTTCCTTATTTATGGGATACTTTTATATAATATCTTCAACCTTACAAGGTTTAGGTTATGCAAATATTTCATTTTATATAATAATTTTTGGGATTAGTTTAAATATTCTTTTAAATATAATACTAATAAAAAATTTTGGAATAGTTGGAGGGAGTATTGCCACATTAACCTCAGCAGTATTAATTGTTATCTTAGGGTTATTTACAATTATCAAACTTAAATGTTAAATTATTAAACACTTAGTATATATCTCGAGGGGAAATATGGATATAGAAATGAGAAAATTAGAACATATTTTTATATGTGAATATTGTGATATAGAATATAAAAAATCTACATTATTAAATGATGTTGAACTTATACATAGAGGAATATCTAAGGTAGATTATGAAGATATCTCAACAGAGATAAATCTATTTGGAAAAAAATTATCTGCTCCTATAATAGTCTCAGGAATGACTGGAGGATTTGAAGGGGCTAAAGAGATAAATAAAAACATAGCCATTGCTATAGAGGAGTTAAATTTAGGAATGGGAGTAGGTTCTCAAAGAGCTGGATTAAAAAATGAAAAGTTATCTGAAACATATAGTATAGTAAGAAAATACACTGACAACTTAGTTATTGGAAATTTAGGAGCTGTCAATTTAATGGATAACTGGGGAGAGGAGGAAATAGAGAAAGCTGTTAATATGATAGATGCTGATGCTATGGCTATTCATTTTAATCCTCTACAGGAAATAATACAACCAGAGGGTGATGTTAATTTTAAAAATTTTGATAAACTTAAGGAAATTATAACAAACTATAAAAAAAATTATAGAGATATACCATTTATTGCTAAGCAAGTAGGTGAAGGTTTTTCAAAAGAAGATGCTATAAACTTAAAATTTTTTGATGCTATTGATATTCAGGGAAGTGGTGGCACTTCCTGGGCAAAGGTTGAACTTTTGAGAGTTAAAGATAATAAAAATAAAAAAATATTAGAAAATTTTTCTGAGTGGGGAATTCCTACAGCTGTATCAATTTTAGAGGTTAAATCGGTATATGATAAAATTGTTATAGGTTCAGGTGGAGTTAGAAGTGGAATAGATATTGCTAAATGTATTGCCTTAGGATGTAGCTGTTCAGGAATTGCCTTACCAATTTTAAAAGCAGCATTAAAAAATGCTAATGAAGTAGTTAAGGTTTTGGAGAATCTTATAAATGAATTAAAAATAACTATGTTTTTGATTGGTGCTGAAAATATTGAACAACTAAGAAACACACCATATATTATTAAAGGAGAGTTAAAAAATTGGATTTCTCAAAGATTAAAAGGTGAATTTTTATGAAATTAGAGATTATTGCTATTGGTGGTTATGAAGAAGTTGGTAGAAACATGACAGCTGTTAATGTAGATGGAGAAATAATAATATTTGATATGGGTGTAAGATTAGATAGAGTTTTAATACATGAAGATACAGACATTTCTAAACTACATAGTTTAGAGTTAATTGAAAAGGGGATAATTCCTAATGATACAGTTATGAAAAATATTGAAGGAGAAGTTAAGGCAATTGTTTTATCTCATGGACATCTTGACCATATTGGAGCAGTCCCTAAATTAGCTCATAGATATAATGCTCCTATAATTGGAACACCTTACACTATTGAATTAGTTAAAAGAGAAATACTAAGTGAGAAAAAATTTGATGTTAGAAACCCTTTAATTGTCCTTGAAGCAGGAGAAAGTATTGATTTAACTCCAAACTTAACACTTGAATTTATTAGAATAACTCATAGTATTCCTGATTCAGTCTTACCTGTTTTATATACTCCTTATGGTGCAATAGTTTATGGTAATGACTTTAAATTTGACAACTTTCCAGTTGTTGGAGAAAAACCTGATTATAAAAGTATAAAAAGAGTAGGTAAAAATGGAGTTTTATGTTTTATCTCTGAAACAACAAGAATAAACCATGAAGGAAAAACACCACCTGAAATTATTGCTTCAGGATTGTTAAAGAATGATTTACTTGCTGCTGATAATGATAATAATGGAGTTATTGTAACAACATTCTCATCACATATAGCAAGAATTAAATCAATAACAGAAATTGCTGAAAAAATGAATAGAACTCCTGTTCTTTTAGGTAGAAGTATGCTAAGATACTGTGGAATAGCTCAAGATTTAGGAATTGTTAAGTTTCCAGAAGATTTAAGAATATATGGAGACCCAAGTTCTATAGAAATGGCTTTAAAAATGATTAGAAAAGAAGGAAAAGATAAGTATTTAATTATTGCTACAGGACACCAGGGAGAGGAGGGAGCTGTTTTATCAAGAATGGCCACTAATAAAACCCCTTATGTATTTGAAAAATATGATTGTGTTGTTTTTTCTGCTGACCCAATACCAAACCCTATGAATGCAGCTCAGAGGTATATGTTAGAATCAAGATTAAAACTTTTAGGAGTTAGAATATTTAAAGGTGCTCATGTTTCAGGGCATGCTTCTAAAGAAGACCATAGAGATATGTTAAGATGGTTAAATCCAGAGCATATTATCCCATCTCATGGAGATTTTAATTTAACAGCAGAATATACAAAATTAGCAGAGGAAGAAGGTTATAGATTGGGAGATAATGTCCATCTATTAAGAAATGGGCAGTGCTTAAGTTTTGAAAGAATATTGTATAGGGATAGTATGATAAATAAGGATATTTTAAAATTAATAGATAAAGAGTTAGAAAAGTATCTTTACAAGGATGACACACTATATAGAGCATCAAAACACTTAACATTTGCAGGAGGAAAGAGGATAAGACCTTATCTTACAATACTAACATACAAATTAAAGAGAGATGATATAGAAAAAGCATTACCTGGAGCTGTTGCTGTTGAGTTAATACATAACTATACTTTAATACATGATGACATAATGGACAATGATGATTTAAGAAGAGGAAAGCCAACAGTTCATAAAGTTTTTGGAGAGCCAATGGCTATTTTAGCAGGAGATTTATTATATGCCAAAGCATTTGAGGCAGTATCAAACATAGAGGATAGTGAGAAGGCTCATAAAGTTTTAAAAATCTTGTCTAAGGCGTGTGTAGATGTTTGTGAAGGACAGGCAAAGGATATGGAATTTGAAAATTATTTCCCTAAGATGGATGAATATTTAGATATGATTAAGAAAAAGACAGGGGCGTTATTGGAGGCAAGTGCTTTAATTGGTGGAATTTTAGCAGATTTTAGTGAAGAAGAATTAAAGGCAGTTAAAGAATTTGCTGAATTAATAGGAATGAATTTTCAAATACAGGATGATATCCTTGACTTAATAGGAGATAAAAATAAGATAGGGAAACCTGTTGGAAGTGATATAAGAGAAGGTAAAAAAACTATAATTGTTATTCATGCCCTTGAAACTTTAGATAATGATAAAAAAGAAAAATTAATATCTCTATTAGGAAAGAAAGATATAACTGATGAAGAAATTGAAGAGGCAATAAATATACTTAAACCATCTATAGAATATGCTAAAAAACTAATGGAAGAAAATAATAAAAAAGCAAAAGAACTTTTAAAAATATTTGATGCTGAGAAAAGGAAAGATTTGGAAGATTTAGCAGATTTTATAGTTAGTAGAATTTATTAAAAGTGAATATATTATGGAATGTTCAATATGTGTCCATACTGAAAAAACAAAAAAAATTATTGATGGGATATGTGTAGATTGCTTAACTTATAAAAAATATCCCATAGATTTTAATAAATTAAAAAAAGAAGTTGAAAATATCTTACAACAATTAAAAAATAAAAAATATTCTTGTATTTTAGCATTTTCTGGTGGGAAAGATAGTTCAGTAGCTTTAAAGATATTGGTAGAAGATTTTAATATAAAACCATTATGTGTTTTAGTAGATAATAACTATCTTTCAGATATTGCTATAGAGAATGCTAAAAATTTGGCGAGATATTATAACTTAGATTTACTTATTTTAAATAGAGATTTTACTGAAATTTTTAATGAAGTTATAAAAAAAGGAGAGAGTCCTTGTAGAAGATGCTCAAGATTAATAATGAGAGAAGTCTGGAGAATTGCTAAGATGTTAAATATAAAGTATATTATTACAGGCCATGAAATACCTTTTGGACATTCAGTAATTAGAGAGATGAAAGAAGGCATAAAAATGATTAGATTATTATCTCCATATAAATTAACTGAGGAGGATAAATATAATATACTTAAGAACCTTCCATTTAAAAAACCCAACTTATATGGATATACAACTAACTGCTTAGTTTTAGGAGTAGCCTTAGAAAGGTTTTATGAAAAATATGGGTTTAGTTTTGAAATTGATAGAATTGCAACATTGGTTAGATTAGGGCTATTAGATAAAAATAAAGCCAAAGAATATTTAAAAAAGCCAGAAGTTCCTGAAGAACTTAAAGAAGAATTAAGAAGGAGAGGGCTAAAAATATGAAAAAAATATTAGTTATTGAAGGGGATGGAATAGGTAAAGAAGTTATTCCTGTTGCTGTTAAAATCTTAAAAAAACTTGGAAATTTTGATATTATTTTTGGAGATGCTGGATATGAATGTTATAAAAAAAGAGGGTCTTTTTTACCAGATGATACAATAGAATATGCAAAAGAATCAGATATTATATTATTTGGAGCAATAACATCTCCAAAACCATCAGAGATTAAAAATTACAAAAGTCCTATAATAACTCTTAGGAAGATGTTTAATTTATATGCCAATGTTAGACCAATAAATAACTTTGGAATAGGAGAAGTAATTGGTAGATTAGGAGAAAATTACTTTTTACATGCTAAAAATATAGATTTTGTTATAATTAGGGAAAATACTGAAGATTTATATGTTGGTAGAGAAAGGATAGATAACAATAAAGCCATTGCTGAGAGAGTTATAAGTAAAGAGGGCTGTAGAAAGATATCTAAATTTGCCTTTGAATATGCCAAAAAAAATAATAGAAAAAAGGTAACTCTTGCACACAAGGCAAATATATTAAGATTAACAGATGGGTTATTTTTGGAAGAGTTTTATAGAGTAGCAAAAGATTATAAGGATATAGAAGTAAATGATGCTTTAATTGATTCAACTGCTTTAAAAATAATTTTAAAGCCAGAAGAGTTTGATATTATTTTAACCTCTAACATGTTTGGAGATATATTATCAGATGAATCCTCTTCTCTTATTGGAGGTTTAGGCTTAGCTCCTTCTGCCAATATAGGGGATGATAAGGCACTCTTTGAACCAGTCCATGGTTCTGCTCCAGATATAGCAGGAAAAGGTATTGCAAACCCATTTGCAGCAGTTTTATGTGTGGGGATGATATTTGACTATATTGGAGAAAATGATAAAGGTAATTTAATAAGAAATGCTATAAAGACATGTATTTTAGACAAAAAAACTACTCCTGACTTAGGAGGAAATCTAAAAACTAAAGATGTAGAAAAAGAACTTTTAAAATATATTGATAGATATGATTAAGAAGAAACATTTAAAAATGATACTTGATAGTATTCCAAAACATCCAAAACCAAAAATAGAATTAGAACAATATACAATTGATGGAGATTTAGCAGCAGAAATACTATTTTTTGCTCAAAAAGATTTTTTAAATAATGTTGTTATTGATTTTGGCTGTGGTACTGGAAGATTAGGAATTGGGGCTAAGTTGTTAGGAGCTAAAAAAGTTTTAGGCTTTGATATTGATGAAGAGTGTATAAAAATTGCTAATGAATATGCTAAAAAACTAAATTTAGACAATATAAAGTTTTATTGTGAAGATATTAAAAATATTAATAAAGATATTATTTATAATTTGTTAGATGAAGATAAAAATTTAAAAAAGATTATTATACAAAATCCTCCCTTTGGAGCCCAAAAAAAAGGTGCTGATAGGTTATTTATTGATAAGGCCTTAGAAGTAGGAGATATAATATATACTATTCACAATTATCCAACCAAGGATTTTGTTATAAATTATATTAAAGATAAAGGTGGAAAAATTACACATATTTGTGAAACCTTTTTTAAAATCCCAGCAAGTTATGAATTTCATAAAAAAAAGCTTGTTAAGGTTCCTATTATTATTTTAAGGGTTGAAAAATAAAAAATTGTCCCTACCCTTGGAAAACCTTAAAGCTTCATCGTTAGCTTACGCCAACTCTGCCAGGCCGCCTTGTGGGTAGGGTTTATAGAGATGGTTCATCCCCTCATTGGGTCACCATCATATAACAATATTTATATAAGTTGTATGGGGTATATATATTTTGTTATATTAAAAAGGTGAGTGTAGTGATAGATTTTATTAGTTTATTATGGTGGATATTTTTCTTTTATCTTATAATGGCTCCTCAAATACATTATAGACAGTTGCAACTTGCAAGATTAAGATTACTAAAAGAAATATCAAATAAAAGAAATTCAACAGTTATCACCTTAATTCATAGGCAGGAAAGTATTGGATTATTTGGAATTCCAATTTACAGATTTATAAATATTGAAGATAGTGAAGAGATTTTAAGAGCAATAAGAGAAGCCCCAAAAGATAAACCAATAGATTTAATAATCCATACACCAGGAGGTTTAGTTTTAGCAGCTACTCAAATTGCTAAAGCATTAAAAAATCATCCAGCTGAAAAAAGGGTTATAGTTCCTCACTATGCAATGAGTGGAGGTACATTAATAGCCTTAGCAGCAGATAAGATTATTATGGATAAAAATGCCGTTCTTGGGCCAGTTGACCCACAACTTGGTCAGTATCCTGCTCCAAGTATTGTTAAGGCAGTAGAAGAAAAAGGTAAGGATAAAGTAGATGATAAAACCCTAATATTGGCAGATGTTGGAAAAAAAGCAATTAGACAAGTCCAAAATTTTGTTTATTATCTTTTAAAGGATAAGCTTGGAGAGGAAAAAGCTAAAGAACTTGCTAAGATATTAACTGAGGGTAGATGGACTCATGATTATCCTATAACTTATGAAGAAGCTAAAAGTTTAGGTCTTCCTGTAGAGACTGATGTTCCAGAAGAAGTTTATAACCTTATGGAACTTTATAAACAACCAATAAAAGAGAGAGGTACTGTTGAATATACTCCTGCAAGTGTTAAATAGTTTTAAAATAGTATTTCTTATTAAATTTAAATATTTTATTTTTTGTATTTTAAAAAGAGATTAACATATAAAAACATTTTTTGATTCTTTTTTATACTTAAAATTAAATATAATCCCTCAGAGCTCATACGGTTCATCATTATTATATCAGAAAAAACTAATCATCATCGGGAAAATTATGAGGGCGTTAATTTTTGATGGTTATACTGACGAACCTGCAGGGTTAGGAGTTCCTCCATATATTGGGACTTATCCAAGATATTGCTATGGAGTTTTAGATAAATTTAATGTTGAGACAGATTATATAACTATTGATGAATTTAGAAAAAATCCAATTAATTTAGATAGATATGATTTAATAATATGTATATGTGGTTTTCATACACCAGGAAAATATTTAACTGCTAAACCAGCAACATTAAAAGAATTTGCAAAAATTGTTTATAAATATAACTCTTTAAAGATTTTAGCAGGACCTGCAGCAACAAAATTTGGGTCATCATATATAGGAGGAAAGTTAGAAGATGAGAAAAAATATAAGGAAATTTTTGATGTTGTTGTAGAGGGAGATGTTGAAATAGTTTTAAAGGACTTATTAGAAGAAAATTTAAGTATTGAAAAAATAGATACTGAGAGATTTAGAAGTTATAAAGAACTTAAAGAAATTGCTATAAGAGGGGCAAAGATTATAAAAAAGCATCCAAATTATCCAAATGTTATAATTGAGTTAGAAAGTTATAGAGGTTGTTCAAGAGCTTTAACTGGAGGTTGTTCTTTTTGTGTTGAACCAAGAAGATTTGGACTTCCAGAATTTAGAGATGAGAAGGACATTTTTGAAGAAGCAAAAGCTTTATCATATGAAGGAGCTAAATATTTTAGAGTTGGAAGACAGCCATGTATATATAGTTATAAATCTATTGATATAGGGAGAGAAGAAATACCCAAACCAAATGTTGAAGCTGTTGAAAAACTGTTTAAATCATTATCTTCATTAAATCCAAAAGTTTTACATATAGATAATGCAAATCCTGGAGTAATAGCAAAATATGAAGATGAGAGTAGGAAAATAACTAAAATATTAGTTAAATATTGTACTTCTGGAAATGTTGCAGCTTTTGGTGTTGAAAGTTTTGATATAAAAGTTGTTAAGGCAAATAATTTATATACAACCCCTGAAGATGTTATAAAGGCCATTAAAATATTAAATGAGATTGGAGGAAAGAGAGGAGAAACTGGATTACCATATCTTTTATCTGGAATAAATTTATTGTTTGGATTAAAAGGAGAGAGTAAAAAAACTTTTAAAATTAACTATGAGTATTTAAAAGAGATTTATGATATGGGATTAATGTTAAGAAGGATAAATATAAGGCAAGTGGTTCCATTTTATGGAACTGAAATTAAAGAAAAGGACATTAAAAAAGCTGAAAAAAGAAAAAAATTATTTTTATGGTTTAAAGAAAAGATTAGAGAAGAGATAGATAATAAAATGCTTAAAAGAATTCTACCAAAAGGGACTATATTAAGAAATGTTTTAGTTGAAGTTAAAGAAAATAATTTATATTTTGGAAGACAGTTAGGAACATATCCTATTTTAGTAGGTATAAAAGGAAATGCTAATGTAGGAGAGTTTATAGATATTAAAGTTGTTGATTATGGAAAAAGGTCTATAACTGGTGAGAGATATGTTCCTGACAATGGATGATTTTAATTTTGAAGATAAGACAGTTGTTTTAAGAGTAGATATAAATTGTCCTATAGACCCAAGTTCAGGGGAAATATTGGATGACAAAAGAATAAGAGAAATTAAAAAAACAGTAAATGAGTTAATAAATAAAAATGCTAAGGTTGTTATTTTAGCACACCAAAGTAGGCCAGGAAAGAAAGATTTTACTTTTTTAAAAGAACATGCTAAAAGGTTGAGTAAGATAATTAATAAAAATGTTTATTATGTAGATGAAGTTATTGGAGAAAGAGCAAGAGAAAAAATATTATCTTTAAAACCTGGAGAGGTTTTAATGTTAGAAAATGTTAGATTTTATTCTGAAGAAGTTTTAAGTGATTGGAAAAAGTGGGAAAAGATAACACCAAAAAAACAAGCAAAGACAATTTTAATAAAGTCTCTTTATAAATATTTTGACTATTTTGTTAATGATGCCTTTGCAGCAAGTCATAGAGCTCAGCCATCATTAGTAGGATTTTCTTATTATATGCCAATGATTGCAGGGAGATTATTAGAGAAAGAAGTTAAAATTTTGAGTAAAGTTGTAGAAAATCCAGAAAATCCCTGTATATATTGCTTAGGAGGGGCAAAAGCAGAAGATTCTATAAAAGTTATAAAAAATGTCATAAATAAAGTGGATTACATTTTAACCTCTGGAATTGTTGGAAATATATTTTTAATAGCAAAGGGTTATGATTTAGGGGAGAACTATAACGTTATAAAAAATATGGGGTTTGAGAATTTAATAGAAGAGGCTAAAAAAATACTAAAAGAGTATGAAGATAAAATTTACACTCCTATAGATGTTGCTTTAAATGTAAATGGTGAGAGAGTAGAAAAAGAACTAAATGGAAAAATAGAATATCCAATAAATGATATTGGACAGAAAACTATTGAGTTATACAGTGAGATAATAAAAGAGGCTAAAACAATAGTTGCCAATGGTCCAGCAGGAGTATTTGAAAATGAAAAATTTGCTTTAGGGACTATAAAACTGTTGGAGGCTATTGCAAACTCTAAAGGATTTAAAGTTATTGGAGGAGGCCATATAGGGGCTGCTGCAGAATTGTATGGTTTTGCAGATAAAATAGACCATATTAGTACAGGAGGAGGAGCAACATTATCATTTTTAGCTGGGGAAAAATTACCTGTTATAGAAATGTTAAAAGAATCCTATAAAAAATTTAAAAAGGGATAATTTATGATTTTGGAGATATTATTTGCTATTATGATTGGAATATTTATTGGATATTTATTATCAGGAAGAGGTAGTAATAATTATAATAATAGAAGTTCTCCAGCTATTAATGATAGTAACAGTAACATAAATAATAATGTAGATATACTAAAAACTGCTGCAGGTGTTGTTGCTGGTAGTTTAATAGCTGATGCTATTGAAGATATTGCTGAATCTGAGGAAAATGATAATAATAATGATGATTTTGATTTTAATGATAATGATGATATCTTTTAAAATTAAAATCTTTTTTGAGTGATTATTTATGGATAAAAAACTTTTGGAAGAGTGGGACAAAAAATATATTTGGCATCCTTATACTCAAATGCAGGATTATATAAATGAAGAAAATTTAATTATTGAGAGAGGAGAAGGGAATTATTTAATAGATATATATGGAAATAAATATTTAGATGCTGTTTCATCAATATGGTGTAACGTATTTGGACATAGTAGAAAGGAAATTATTGATGCAATAAAATCTCAAGCAGATAAGATATGTCACTCTACACTTCTTGGTTCTGGAAATGTTCCATCTATATTATTGGCTAAAAAATTAGTGGATATAACTCCAAAACATTTAACAAAAGTTTTTTATTCTGAAGATGGCTCTGAAGCTGTTGAGATTGCTATAAAAATGGCTTATCAATACTATTATTTAAAAGGAGAAAAAAGGAAAAAATTTATTTCTGTTAAAGAAGGATATCATGGAGATACTGTTGGAGCAATGTCTGTAGGAGGCTCTGAATTGTTTCATGGGATATTTAGACCTTTATTATTTGAAGGTTATCATGTTAATCCTCCATACTGCTATAGATGTAAATACAACAACTTTAAAGATACTGATGAAAGAAATGAAAAACTTTGTTCTATGAAATGTTTAGAAGAGATGTTAAAGACAATAGAGGAAAAGAAAGATGAAATATTTTGTGTTATTCTTGAGGCTGGAATTAGAGGAGCTGCTGGAATGATTCCCTACCCTGATGGATATATTGAAGAAGTTGCTAAAGTTTGCAAAGAAAATGATATTATTCTTATTTTGGATGAAGTTGCTACAGGTTTTGGTAGAACTGGAAAAATGTTCTTCTCTGAAAATAAAAAATTAAAAAAGTTAAAAAAGCCAGATATTATTTGTTTAGGTAAAGGAATCTCTGGAGGATATTTACCATTAGCAGCAACTTTAACAACAGAAAAAATATTTAATGAATTTTTAGGAGAGTTATGGAGAGGCAAAGCATTTTTATCATGGACATACATATACAGGGAACCAATTAGCATGTTCTGCAGGACTGGCTACCTTGGAGATATTTGAAAAAGAAAATATTATTGAGAAGATACAACCAAAGATAAAAATGTTAAATGAATTAATTAGAGAAGTTAAAGAATTGGAACATGTTGGAGATGTAAGAGGTAGGGGCTTTATGATTGGGATTGAATTGGTTAGAGATAAAAAAACAAAAGAACCATATGAATATGGATACAAAGCAGGTTTTAGAGTTGCTAAGGCATTATTAAAAAGAGGAATTTATATGAGACCTATTGGAAATGTTGTTATTATTAATCCACCACTATCTATAACTGAGGAAGAAATTGAATTTTTATGTAAAAATGTTTATGATGCTATAAAAGAAGCTTTAGGATGATTTTTTATAAAATTCAACTGTTTTTATTGCAGAACTTACTACCATTTCTCTGATATTTGGAATTTCTTTTTCAAGTTCTTCTAAAATCTCATGACATCTTCTTCTTATACTGTCCCCTCTTTCTCTACTGTATGGGCAAACTTCTTTATCTTTATAATATTTAATTCCACATTCTTCTAATGCCTTAATTATATCATCTTCCAATACTGGTAAGAGGGGTCTTATAATAGTACAATCTTCAAGTTCAAGTTTAAACTCTATGAAATCAACAACCCTTTTATTGAACTTTGTTATAGGATTCATCATTTTTATTCTTTCTCCTTTAAATATATTTGAGAGTATTGTATCAGAATTATCATCTAAGTTATGACCATAGGCAATTTTTATTTTCTCATAGGGTATATTTTCCTCCACTGATAATTTTTTAGCATACTTTCCTATTAAATATCTTTTAACAATAGAACAGGAAAAGCATGGAGAAAATCCCATACCCTTAGAATGTTTTGTTAATAGTTCAGATAAGTAGGAAACATCTTTATCATATCTTAAAACAACTAATGGAATATCTAACATATCACACTCTCTTTTTAATATATCAATTCTTTCACTTTCCCAGGGTCTTACACCAGAAATATTTACATCAACAGTTACAGCAATTATTTTAATTCCCATTTTTCTCCTATATGGCTCTAACATATGTAAGAGCAATAAACTATCTTTACCTCCACTAAAACCAACTAAAATAACATCCTTAGGAGAAAGAAGTTTATGCTTAGTTATGAATCTTCCTACTTTTGTAGAGATATATTCATATGTTTTTGAATATATAACAGGAACTCCAAAAATGTCCTCAATTTCAAGCATCTTTTTTTTTGATAATCTGGCCATTCTTTTATTATTTACTAAAATTTTGTCTTTTCTAATTGTTATAAAAAATGGATTAACATACCTTTTTAGTTCTCTTATATTTATCATGGTTATCCTTAAAATAATATTTATAATTCTACTATCCAGTCTCCTCTAATAACAACATTCTTAACATATTTTTTAGCCAACTTTCCAAGTTTTATAAGTTCTTCCATTTTTGGTTGAGGTAGTTTTTTAAAGTTATCATCATATGCATCTTTTGGATTGAACTGTTGAATTGCATATAAGTCACAATCTTTAATAGTTTTACAAATCTCTATAATATCTGTTTCATCCATAAATTTTGGAATAAATGTTGTTCTACACTCTATAAATATGTTGTTATCTTTGCACATATTAATTATTTTTAATATCTTATTTTTGATATCTCCTTTATAGTTGGTAAGTTCAGGATATTTATCAAATTTACATTTGACATCTAAGGCAACATAATCAACTAAATTATCCTTTATTAATTTTTCAATAATCTCTGGATTTGTTCCATTTGTATCTATTTTTATAGGAAATCCTAAGGATTTAATTTTTTTTGCTAAATCAATAACTTCACTTTGTAGTGTTGGTTCTCCTCCAGAAATTACAACAGCATCAGTAAAAAAGAAATCTATTTTATTGATAACCTCATCAACAGATAGATTATATCTATTATTACTAATAAAATGCAAATTATGGCAATATTTACACTTCATATTACAGCCAGATAAAAAAATAACAGAAGATGATTTTTTAGGATAATCTATAGTAGAAAAATCAATAATTCCAGAAACATAAACCATAATTATCAACATTATTCTTTATTTATACACATTATCTTGTTATTTTTTATATCTTCTTCTTTTATATTATCTTTAGAATTTTTATCATCATGTTTATCATTTTTATTATTTTCTTCTTTCTTAGAAATTTCTTGATTAATAACTTCTGTTAAATAATCTGCTAAACTTTTTAGAGCATCTATTATATATGGAAGAACATCTAAAAGTTCATCAGCACTTATAACTCCAACAACTTTTCCATTATTTACTATTGGTAACTTAGAAATTTTATGTTTTCTCATAATTTCTAAAGCTTCTTCAAGTTTAGTATTTGGAGATACAGAAATTAATTTTTTAGTTGCAATTTCATAAGTTGGTGTTTTATAATTACCTTTATTAATAACTAAATATTTTATTATATCAGTACTTGTAACAATTCCAACAGGATTATTATTTTCATCTAATAAAATACAATAATTCTTATTCTTTTTAACCATTAATTCCATAACTTTTTTAATAGGTGTATTATATCTTGCAAATAACGGCTTGCTCATTAGTATGACAACAGGAACATCAATCATAAAATCCCCAATACAGACATCATTTTTATTTTATTAGCTAAATAAGTTATTACTTAAATAATACATACTTAATCTTATAAATATATTTTCATTATTTTTCATTACAAATTACTAAATGTTAAATGTTGATAGTTATGCAAATAGATTTATCTAAATTTAAAATGATAACTAATGTTGAAAATATCGGAAATAAATTAATTTTAGAAATAAATAAAAACTATTGCACTGAGGTTAATATTCCTTATCCTGAGGTAGAGATTGAAGGAAGTATAATAAAGATTAATACACATCCTAAAAGAGCAGAAAATTTAAAAATGGGAATATTAAATTTAATATCCTACAATATTGCCACAAATTTAAAGAGTAAAATAACTAAGAGGAGAACTATATACATCTCTCAAAATATTCCTCTAATAGGACATACTGCTTTTGGTTTAATAGATAGAGGAAGGAATATAATCCAAGTTAGAGGACACTGTGGTTGTAATTTAAATTGTATATTTTGTTCTGTTGATGAAGGAGAATTTTCAAAAACAAGAAAAAATGACTTTTATGTAGATTTAGATTATTTAGTTGAAGAATATAAAAAATTAGCTGAATTTAAAGGAATTAAAAAGTTAGAGGCACATTTAGATGGACAAGGAGAACCCTCATTATACTATCCTCTTGTAGATTTAGTTCAAGAACTTAAAGAAATAAATAAGGATGGCATTATAACAATGCAAAGTAATGGAGTACCATTATCATATAAGTTAATTGATGAACTTGAAGAGGCTGGATTACATAGAATAAACTTATCAATAAATGCAATTGATGAAAAAATGGCCAAAATGCTTGCTGGAAAAAGAGATTATAAGATAGAAAAAATTTTAGATATTGCTGAATATATAAAAAATTCTAAAATACATTTATTGGTTGCTCCTATATTACTTCCCAATGTCAATGATGAAGAATTTAAAAAAGTTATTGATTATACTATCAACTTAGATTTAAGAATTAAACAGAATGTTATAAATCCTCTCACAAATAAAAAAGACCCTATTTTAGGATGTCAATTGTGTGAGGTTTATCAATTAGGTAGAAAACCTAAAAAAATGAAAGTTTGGAACTATAAAAAATTTTATTCTTTATTAAAAAGTTATGAGGAAGAATATAAAAAGAAAGGGATTAATGTAAAACTTATTTTAAAACCTGAAGATTTTGGAACTCATAGAAGAAAAAAACTACCCTATGTTTTTAAAGTAGGTGAAAAAACTTTAGTAGATGTTGTATTAGATGGTAGAGTAAAAGGGGAAGTTATTGGAGTTGCTAAGGATAGAGTTATTCAAATAATTAACTGTAAAGAAAGTGAAGAGAAATTATTAGGAAGAAAAGTCAAAGTAAAAATTTTAAGAAATAAAGATAATATCTATGTTGCTGAGATGATATAATGGTTGAAGAGTTGGAAAATAAACTTAAACCTTTTGGAGAAGTTAGTTTAATAGGTTGTGGTAGATTAGGGGTTAGAGTGGCATTTGATTTATTAGAAGTGCATAGAGGTGGAGTAAAGAAGCTTTATATATTTGATAATGCAAAGATAGAAGAAAATGATATAATTCATAGAAAATTAGGAGGAAAAATAGGAGAGTATAAGGTTGATTTTATAAAAAGATTTTTTGGAGATAGAGTTGTTGCATATAGGGAAAATATTTCTGAAAAAAATTTATCTCTTATTAAGGGAGATGTAGCTATTATTTGTATAGCTGGTGGAGATACAATTCCAATAACCAAAAAAATTATAGAATACTGCTGGAAAAATAATATTAAAACCATTGGAACAAATGGAGTTTTTGGTATTGATGAGAAAGTTAAAGTTTCTGATGCTTTATATACAAGAGGACCTGCTAAATTATTAAACTTAGAGAAAGAGGGGCATATCGTTGTAGGAACTGAAAGATTTATTAAAGATGGCCTACCTATAACACCCTATACTCTGAACAAGATAGCCAAAAAAATTGTTATTGAATGTCTTAAAGTACTTTATAGACATGTACATGTCTAATAAGATTTTTATGGATATATATTTTAAATAATCCTTCTAATTCCAAATCCAACTCTACAAATTTATTATATGCAAAAACAAAATATCCTCCTTTTTTTATAACTTCTGGAAGTTCATAAAGAATATTCTCAATTTCTCCTTTTTTTGCTGTAGATATTCCATAAGGAGGGTCTGTTATAATAGCATTAACTTTATCAATATTTAACTCTCTTAAATAATCTTTAATATTTTTAGCATCCAATTTCTTTATTCCTAAGATTTGATTATTTAAATTATATTCTTCTAAATTTAATAATGTTCCTGATGCCATTCTCCAATCTATATCTGTTCCTATAAGTTTAGCCCCTATTAGTCCTGCTTCTATTAAAAATCCACCAGTTCCACAAAAAGGGTCTAAAACAATATCTCCCTCTTTTACTCTTGCTAAATTTACCATGGCCCTGGCAAGTTTTGGTAATATACATCCTGGATGGAAAAATTTTCTTAAATGAGGTCTATTTTTCTTAAAATATTCTCTATCTCTTTCATTTATTAACTTCCCAAGGATAATTTTATCCTTTAATAAAATAACTTTAAATAAATTATCTGGCTTAGATAAATTTACTTTATTATTTGATTTTTCTTTAATTATACCTCCCACTTTTCTCTCAATATCTAAACTCTTTATATCTTTTGTATATTCTTTATCCAATTTTAAAGTTCTAACAGCAAAAGTTCCAGTAAAATTAAAATCTATATCTTTAATACTATTATAGAACTCTTCTAAATTTAAATTGTTATGAATATAAATTATTTTATGGCTTTCATCAATATATCCAGCTCTATTAACTATTTCTCTTCCAGGACTTTTTTCAGTTATACAATATCTTCCATATCTTTTTATATCTGAGTTGTAGTTAAATAACTCCAATAATGCTTTTAACTCAGCATATGGTAGTGATTCATGCTCACCACTTAACTTATAACCTATCATAGTATATTCCCTTCTCCATTAATTTCTCCTTTTCTTATTCTTGTTGATGATATTGGCTTACCATTCTTTGCTAATATATAGTTAAATATAATTATCTTTAAAGGTTTTAAATTATTCTTTTTTCTAATTTCATTAATTTTTTCAGCATTATTTAAAGTTTCAGGAGTAACTACAATTATGTCATAGTCCTCTTTTATAGCATCTCCAAATGGATTATCTATAACTTTAATCTCATAGTTTATATTTAGAGAGTCTAAAAAATCCTTAAGATTTTTAATTCTTATGGATAGGGGCTCAACTTCATGTTTTTTATATTTCTTTACAAATTCATCAGAAGTTACTCCAACAATTAATTTACCAAATTGAGATGCATATTTTAACAGTTCTTTATGTCCTCTATGAAGTTTATCAAATGTTCCTCCAACAACGACCTTTTTCATAATCTTAACCTTACTTAAATTTTAATAATTTTTGTGGAGTTAAGAATAAAATTTATCTCTTAATTATTTGATATTTCTGTTTTAGTTTTTTCATTAATTTAAATAATTGGATAGTAAAACTAATCTATTTATTAATCCAGCCAATTTTTTTAAATAAAATTAAAAATTAAAATAAACTTAATATTTATATTGTAACATAATAAATATATATCTTAAAAATGAATCTACTAAATATTAAACTTAATAATTATTAAGGTAGGAATATGCAAGTTTGTGAATTATGTGGTAAGTTATGTAATAAGTTATATAAGGTAATTATAGAAGGAGCAGAAATGAATGTTTGTAAAGATTGTGCAAGACATGGAAAAACTCCTAAAACTTATTCAAGATTAGGTAAGAAAAAAATAATAACTACAAAAAAACAGCAACAACCTGTAAAAAGAAGATATAAGAGAGATATTTTTGATATTGTTCCTGATTTAAGAGAAGACTATGGAGATGTTATAAGAGAAGCAAGAGAAAGGTTGGGACTAAGTATAGAAGAATTGGCAAAAAAATTAAAAATGAAAGAGACAGTATTGAGAAAATTTGAAAGATATGAGTTAGAGCCAAATGATAAAGAAATTAAAATTTTAGAGAAATTTTTAAAAATAAAATTAACTGATAAATATGAAGATTCCTCTTATTATTCAACATCTTCAGAAGATAGCTTTACTTTGGGGGATTTTTTAAAGAAGGGATAAGATATGATTTTTATAACAGGAACTGATACAGGTGTAGGTAAAACCTACATCTCTGAAATTATTGGAAAAGAACTAAAAAAATCTTTAAATGTTGGTTATTTTAAACCAATAGAAACAGGTGGGAGAGAAGATACATTAAATCTTAAGAATGCTTTAAATTTAAGTGAAGATTTAGAAATTCTAAATCCTATAAATTGTTCTCTTCCTTTATCTCCAAATATTGCTCTTGAAGTTGAAAAAAAGAATTATGATTTAGATTATATTTTAGATAAAATAAAAAAATCCTTTAATTATTTAAAAGAAAAGTATAGTTATTTAATAGTAGAAGGTGCAGGAGGGGTTTATGTCCCAATAAAGGATAAGTTTGTTATGAGTGACTTAATAAAATTTTTAGGTTTAGATGCTGTTGTTGTATCAAGACCAAACTTAGGAACTATAAATCATACTTTATTAACTGTTAAACATCTTGAGAATAAGGATATTAATGTTAGAGGAGTTATAATAAATTGTATAACAAAATTGGAAGATGTTTTATATTATAATAAAACTTTTGAGACTATTGAAAGTTTTGGAGTAGAAATAATTGGAATTGTTCATAATAAAGAAAATTATAATATTGATATAGAAAAAATAAAATGAATAACTATGTGGATTAAAGATTATCTTAACATATTAAGATGTCCATACTGTAGAGGAGAGTTATTATTAAAGGATAATAAATTAATATGTAAAAAATGTAAAAAAGAGTTTGATATTGTTGATAACATTCCTATTTTATTGAGGTGGTAAATATTGAGAGTTTTTTTAGCTATAGATATCCCTAAAGAGATAAAAGAAAAAATTTATAATTTTCAAAAAAATTTTAAGATTAAGGGAATTAAATTAGTTGAGAGAGAAAATTTACATATAACAGTCAAATTTTTAGGAGAAGTTAATGAGAAGTTATTAAATAATATATTAGATTTAGATTTATCAATTCAGCCAATAAATATACATTTAAAAAATCTTTCAACATTTCCAAATGAGAACTATATAAGGGTTATATGGATTGGAGCATATGGAGAAAATCTAATAGATACATTTAAATATGTTGATAATAAACTTTATAAATTGGGTTTTAAAAAAGAGAAAAATTATATTCCTCACTTAACAATTGGAAGAGTTAAATTTATAGATAATAAAAAACTTTTAAAGGATAAAATAGAAAAATATAAAAATATAGATTTTGGCTATTTTGTTGCTGATAGTATAAAGTTGTATAAATCAACATTAACCCCTACAGGGCCAATTTATGAAATTATAAAAGAGTGGTAATTTTGGATGAAAATAAAGAAAAGTTACACTTTATAATATATACATTAACAAAGGGAAATAAAAATAAATGGGTTAGGAGAGAGGTAATATTAGCTTTAATATACTATTTTTCTCAACAAAATATATTAAATTATTTTTGTACTCCAACACCAAGTATTTGGAAAGATAAAATCAAATTTATTAATATATCTTATGAAGCTATAACAGACTTAAATTATTTACTTGATAATGAATATATTGCTGAAATTCTTTTATCTGTTAGGGGGTTAAGTATTTTTATTGTTGGATATAGTATAAAAAAGTATATAGACTACTCATTTCCAGAAGAGGAACAGAGAAAAATTAGAGAAGTTATTGAGGATAAGGAAATTATTATAACAGATAATGGAATTATTATTGATAATTTAGAAATTGATTTAACAAATTTAAAAAAAGTAAAATATACTGCCAAGCCATACATTATAAGGACATTAAATTTTCTTTGATATAATATTTATTACCTTTTCAAAAGCATCCTTTTCAGGAATTACTACAACAACAGGAATAGAAACTATTTTTTCAATTGTTGAACTAACTATTGGGGCACAAATTATTCCCTTAGCTCCTAATCTTTCAGCCCATATTGCTGAGATGATACACTCCTCTAAAGTATTTGCAGGAAATTCTTTTATTATGTATTTTTTATTATTAATTGTAATTTCTCTTTTTGTTAAATTATTTAAAACAGTTCTTGCAGCAATAACTGCAATAAAATCCTTTTTTTCCTCAGATTCAAATTTTTTTAATGTTTCTAAAATTTTTATTAATGTAGAAACCCTAAAATCTTTCCCTTTATAAATTTTATATAGAGTTCCATATGGAATATTAGATAACTCTGAAAATTCTTTTAGGCTAAGATTAAGGTCATTTAAAATTTTTTTAAATTCTTCTGAAAATTTTTGTAATGAGACAAGATTATATAATAATCTTTTTCTAAGTTTCATATACATTAACCCTTTTTTTAAATTATGAAATCAATTCCACCTATATTTTTCTTTACTTTTTTATCCTCTTTAGGAATTATTCTATTACTTAATGAATCTTTTCCTAAAATATGTGGAGATTTTACTCCAGTAATAATTGCCATAACTCTTATACAACCTTCCATTTCTTTTTCAATTCTTGCCCCCCAAATAACATTTGCATTTGGATCTAAATATTTGGTAATTCCTTCTCCAATATCATTTGCCTCCTTTAAAGTTAAATCTGGCCCTCCTGTTATATGAATTAATGCTCCTTTAGCTCCTCTAAAATCAACATCTAAAAGAGGACATTTTAATGTTTCATTAACTACATTCTGTACTCTATCCCCTCTATCTGTATTATCAACTTCTCCAACACTAATTAAAGCTACTCCTCCATTACACATTATTGCCCTAACATCTGCAAAGTCAATATTTATTAAACTTGGAACTGCAATAGTTTCAGTTATCCCTTTAACTGCTTGAGCAATAATTTCATCAGCTACTTTAAATGCATCATTTAATGGTAAGTTAGGAACTAACTCTAAAAGTTTGTTATTATCTACAATAATAACAGTATCACAAACATTAACCATTTTTCTTATTCCTTCTTCTGCCTTCTGCATTCTTGCTCTTTCTATTTTAAATGGATATGTAACTACCCCTACAACTATAGCTCCCAAATTTTTAGCAATCTCAGCAACAACTGGAGCAGAACCTGTTCCAGTCCCTCCACCCATCCCAGCAGTAACAAATACTAAATCAGCTCCTTTTAATTGTTCCTCTAAAACATTTCTTGCCATTTCTGCAGCTTTTTCTCCTATCTCAGGATATCCTCCTGCTCCTAAACCCCTTGTTAAACTTGAACCTATTAATATCTTTTTATGTGCTTGTATAACCTCTAAGTGCTGCTTATCTGTGTTAATTGCAATTGTCTCAGCTCCTTGTATTCCCAACTCCATCAATCTGTTAATTGTATTATTTCCAGCTCCACCACATCCAACAACTATTATTCTTGCTTCTCCTAACTCATTTGAGTATGTTGGTGAGTTTCTTGATAAAGCTTCTTTAACTAATTTCATAATCACCATCCTTTTTTAATATTTTAACTGTGAAAATTTTATTAATAACCAATAAAAAAATATAAAAGTTCTATTTTATATTTTTAGTATTTATTATTTTTTCTTTATATACCTTGATAAAATTGGATTATAAATATATTTAAATATTTATGGGGACAGAAATGATTATTGATTTAATTTACTTTATTGTTGGATTAGTACTTTTATATTATGGTAGTGATTGGTTTGTTCTTGGAGCGGAGAGAATTGCAAAATTTTTTAATGTCTCTAATTTTGTTATTGGTGCTACTGTTGTTGCAATTGGGACATCATTACCTGAAATTGTCACATCTATATATGCTGCATTTACAAATTCTGGAGGTATTGCTGTTGGAAATGCTATTGGTTCATGTGTCTGTAATATTGGATTAATTTTAGGAACTTCATTACTATTTTCAACAATAATACTAAATAATAAATTAAAAAGGAATATTGTTTATTATATAATATTTATAATAATTACCTTTATTTTAGGGATTGATGGCTATGATAAAATAGATGGATTTTTTTTGATAATTCTATCTATATTTTATATACTAAAAACAATAAAAGATGGAAAATTAGAAGATAACAACAATGAAAATAAAGAAAATCTATATCTTATAATGGATTTATTTATTACTATTATAGGATTAATATCTGTTTTATTAGGGTCTAAGTTTTTAGTTGAAGGGGCTAAAGGATTAGCTCATAGTTTTGGAATTTCTGATTTTATTATAGGTTTTTCTTTGGTAGCTTTTGGAACCTCTGTTCCTGAGTTAATGGTTTCAATAATATCTGCAAAAAGGAAATTGGGGGGAATTGTTTTAGGTAATATACTTGGAAGTAATGTTATAGATATAGGATTTGCCTTAGGGTTGCCTTCTATATTCATTAAACTACCATCTGAAATTGGAGGTTTATATGCATTATTAATTTTATCATTATTATTATTCATCTTTTCACTTAAAAATAAAATAAATAAATTGGAAGGGATAGTTTTATTAGTTCTTTACTTTGTATTTATAACTGCTCTATACTTTGGGATATTATGAAGAAGATATATATAAAAAGATACAACAATGGAAAAAGTTGGATAGAAAGTTATAATGTTCCTGAGGGGACTATATTAGAAGCTTTAGAATATATAAATAAAAATTATAATGCCAATATTGCATTTAGAGCGGGATGTAGAAATGGACAGTGTGGTAGTTGTGCCTTAACAGTAGATGGAGAGGCAAAACTTGCCTGTATTGAGAAGGTAAAGGAGGGAATTTTAATTGAGCCATTAAAAGGTTTTAGAGTGATTAAAGATTTGATTGTAGATAGAGAAAGTTATAATAAAAAACTTCTAAATATTAGAAATTATCTAATAAGAAAACACTATCCAGATACATTAGAAAAAATTAATGATAAAGTTGTTGAAAATGTAAAGGAGTTAAAAAAATGCATTGAGTGCTTATCATGTCTATCTCAATGTCCTGCAAGAGAAAACTCTGAATATCCTGGAGCTACATTAATGAGAGCATTGGCAAGATTTGCCAAAGATGTTAGAGATGAAGAAGATAGAGAGAAAATTGCTTTTTTTGAAAATTTATATAACTGTACAACATGCCATAAATGTGTTGAAGTTTGTCCTATGGAGATAGATTTAGTTAAAGCTATAGAATATTTAAGGTCTTTATCTACTAAAAAATCATTATATTTAAATAAACACATAGAAGTTAAAAATAATATTTTAAAATATAATAGAAGTGTTTCAAAAATAGAAAAGAGTTTTTTAGATGAAGTTAAAGAGTATTATAAGGCTAAAAATGAAAAATTAAGGGTAGCATTTTTTACAGGTTGTTTAGTTGATTATAGGTTAAAAGATGTTGGATATGATACAATTAAAGTATTAAATGCTCATGGAATTTCAGTATATATTCCAAAAAATCAAGTTTGTTGCTCTTCACCAATGCTTAGGACAGGATTTAGAGATGTTGCTGAAAAATTAATTGAAAGGAATAAAGAAGTCTTTAAAAATTTGGATGTTGATTATATAGTAACTGTATGTGCAGGATGTGGAAATACATTAAAAAATGATTATAAATTAAAGAATGTTAGGGATATAACAGAGGTTTTAAATGAAGTAGGATTAATAAACTATAAACCAATAAATTTAAAAGTTACATATCATGACCCCTGTCATTTATTAAGAGGACAAAAAATAAAAGAAGAGCCAAGAAAAATTTTAAAGAGTATTCCTAATTTAGAATTTATAGATAGTAAGCCAAAATGCTGTGGAGCTGGTGGAGGAGTTAGAAGTGGAAAAAAAGAACTTTCCAAAATAATAGGAAAAAAAAGAGCTAAAGAACTTGAAAGTTTGGGAGTTGATGTTATTGTAACAGTATGTCCATTTTGTGAATATCATCTAAAAGAAAATAGTAATCTTGAGGTTTTAAATATTGTTTCTCTATTAAGGAAAGTGATATAGATGATTATAGGAGTTGATGAAGCAGGAAGAGGACCAGTTATTGGACCAATGGTTATAGTTGCATATTCAACAAATTTAAAAAACTTAGAAAAAATAGGAGTTAAAGACAGTAAAGAACTCAGTAAGAAAAAAAG
Source organism: archaeon (assembly GCA_024278985.1). GTDB lineage: Archaea > AGJL01 > Methanococci > Methanococcales > Methanocaldococcaceae > Methanocaldococcus. The sequence goes on along the minus strand of JAJRSC010000024.1, from coordinate 12,925 downwards.
AGAAAACTTAAGTAAAAAACTTAAAGAAATTGGAAAATATAGTGTAGTAATAATTTATCCAGAGGAGTTAAATAAGTTGATGGAACAAAAAAATTTAAATGAAATAGAAATTGAAGCATTTGCCAAAGCAGTTTCTAAGTTATTAGAAAATAATGAAGATGCAACTGTATATATTGATGCCTGTTCAACTAATATAAAGAAGTTTAAAGAAGAATTTTTAAAAAAGTTAAATAAGAATATTAAAATTGTTGCTGAACATAAAGCAGATAGTAAATATCCAATAGTTTCTGCTGCTTCAATATTGGCAAAAGTTATAAGAGATGAGATAATAGAAAACTATAAAAAGGAATATGGAGATTTTGGAAGTGGATACCCTTCAGATGCAAAAACTATAAAATTTTTAGAGGATTATTATCAGAGATATAAAAAATTACCACCAATTGTTAGAAAAAAATGGAAAACTGTTGAGAAGATAATAAATAAACAAAAAACTTTAGATAACTTTATATAAACCTTTTTATATTTGATTTTATTCTTTTTTCAAATAATTTTAATTTTTTTATTTCTTTTGGATGAATAAATGTTATTGCTATTCCTTTTTTTCCAATTCTTCCAGTTCTTCCAATTCTATGGATATAAGACTCAACATCTTGAGGTAGGGAATAGTTAATAACATGAGTTAGGTTATTAATATCTAAACCTCTTGAAGCAACATCTGTTGCCACTAAAATATTAATCTTCTTTTTTTTAAATTTATCTAAAACTTTCTCTCTCTTTTTTTGAGATAAATCTCCATGTAAAGTATCTGCTTTAAATCCTAATTTGAATAGATTTTTAGCCAATTCTTTAGTGTCCTTTTTGGTTGCACAAAATACTATACCATAAAAATCTTTATCTATAATGTTGGTGAGTTTTTTAATTTTTTCATAATTTTTTAACTTACAATAATATTGCTCTATATTTTCAGCAGTTTCTTTTTCTTTTTTAACTTTACATAGTATATACTCTTTTAATTCTTCTTTAGCTAAATCTAAAATCTTTTTAGGAAGAGTTGCAGAAAATAGAAGAATCTTTTTATTTTTATTTGTATATCTTAATATCTCTCTAACATCATCAATAAAGCCCATATTTAGCATTTCATCAGCTTCATCTAAGACAAAGTATTTTAAATTTCTTAAATCTAATTCCCCTCTTCTTAGAAAATCTAAAACTCTTCCAGGAGTTCCTACAATAATATGGCTATTTAGATATCTTACCTGTTTTTGTATTGGCACTCCTCCATATATTGTTGAAATTCTTATATTTTTATTTTTTAAACTTACCAACTCCTTAGTTATCTGTAAAGATAACTCTCTTGTAGGTGATAAAATAAGTGCTTGAACACATTTTAAATTTTCATCTATTTTTTCAATAATAGGAATTCCAAAGCTTGCAGTTTTACCTGTTCCAGTTTGTGCCTGTCCTACAATATTAACCTCTTCATTTAATAAAATAGGAATTACCTGCTTTTGAATATCAGTTGGTTCTTTAAAACCCTTATTTTTTATAGATTTTATCATACTTTCTGATAGATTAAAATTTTCAAAAGTTGTCATAATTATATCCTCACAATTATTTAATCACACTATTAAAAAAAATAGTGCGTCAGTTCGCCCATCACTCATCATAGTTCAGTAGCTACTCCGTTCATCATCCGCATTTTTTTTATAATACTAAATTATATTATATATACCCATCTGTTTTACAACTTATTAATATATTGGGATAAATATGTTAATATTGGCTGGTTTAGGATTGTATGATGAGTTAGATATGCCATTAAAAACATTAAAATATGCTGAGAAAGCTGATAAAATATATGCTGAATTTTACACATCCTCATTAATGGGCACCACAATAGAAAGGATAGAGAAGATTTTAAAGAAAAAAATAGTTATTTTAAAAAGAGAGGATGTAGAATTAAAAGGAAATAAAATTATAGAAGAAGCAAAAACTAAAAATATTATGTTTTTAACAGCTGGAGACCCTATGGTAGCAACTACCCACGTAGATTTAGCAATAGAGGCAAAAAAACAGGGAGTTGAATTAATTATAATAAATGCATCTTCCATATATTCAGCTGTTGGTATAACTGGCTTACAGTTGTATAAGTTTGGTAAAACAACATCAATAGTATTCCCAACAGAGCATTATTTTCCTACAACACCCTATAAAGTTATAAAAGAGAACTTAGAAAGAGGATTACATACATTATGTTTATTAGATATAGATGAAAATAGGGGATATATGACTGCTAATGAGGCTTTAAAATTACTGCTGGAGATGGAAAAAAAAGAGAAAGAAAATATAATTAATGAAAATTTAAAGGTTGTTGTTTTAGCAAGGGCTGGCTCATTAAAACCAAAAATTGTTTATGGTAAAATTAAGGACTTAATAAATTATAACTTTGGTAAGCCCTTACACACTATAATTATTCCTGGTAAATTACACTTTATGGAAGAGGAAGCATTAAAATATTTGGCTGAAAATATTGAATAAGTGAAGATTATGAGGAATCCAATAATTGACATTGGAGCTAAAGAATTAACTTATGAAATTAGAGAGATTGTTGATATTGCCAATAAAGTTAAAGAATTTGGAAAAGAAATAATTTGGGAAAATATTGGTGACCCAATAGCTAAGGGGGAAAAACTTCCTGATTGGATAAAGGAGATTATTGTAGAAGAGGTTAGAAATGATTCCTCTTATGGATACTGTCCTACAAAAGGATTATATGAAACAAGAGAATTTTTAGCTGAACAAACAAACAAAAGAGGAAAAACACAAATAACTGCAGAAGATATAATATTTTTCAATGGATTGGGGGATGCTATTGCTAAGATTTATGGGCTATTAAGGAGAGAAATTAGAGTTATAAATCCTTCTCCATCATACTCTACTCATTCATCAGCAGAGGCATCACATGCAGGAGCTCCACCAATAACCTATTTTTTAGACCCTTGCCAATGTTGGTATCCAGATATGGATGATTTATATAATAGAATAAAGTACAATCCTGCAGTATCTGGAATATTAATAATAAATCCAGATAATCCTACAGGAGCAGTTTATTCAAAAAAGGTTTTGGATGAAATTGTAGATATTGCCAATGAATTTGACTTATTTATTATATGTGATGAAATTTATTGTAATTTAATATATAACAATAAAAAGAAAGTTTTACTTAGTGATGTTATTGATGATGTTCCAGGTATATCATTAAAAGGTATATCTAAAGAACTTCCATGGCCAGGAGGAAGATGTGGATGGATTGAAGTTTATAATTATAACAAGGATGAAGAATTTAAAAGATATATAAATAGTATTTACAAAGCTAAGTTAATAGAGGTTTGCTCTACAACTCTCCCTCAGAAAGTAATACCTAAAATATTTGGAGATAAGAGATATAGCAAATATTTAAAAGAGAGAAATAAGTTTTATGAAAAGAGAAGTAATGATGCATATAACAAACTAAAAAATTTAGATGGAGTTATAGTTAATAGAGCTAATGGAGCTTTTTATATGAGTATAGTATTTGAGAATGGGGTTAATGGAGAAATAAAAATAACTAATCCAAATTTAAAGGAATTTGTTGAAAAACTATATAAAGGAAAAAGCTTAGACAGAAAGTTTTGTTATCAACTGTTAGCAGAAACAGGAATTTGTGTAGTTCCTTTAACATCATTTTGTACTGAGTTAAATGGTTTTAGAATAACATTATTAGAAAAGGATGATAAAAAATTTAATTTTATTTTTGATACAATAAGAGAAAAAATTGAAGAATTTATAAATAATTGGTGAGAATGTTTGGAATTTTTTGCAACATTAACACCTGGATTGGAAAGATTTGGAAAGAAAGAAATTGAAAGTTTTGGAGGAAAAGTTTATGAAGTTAGAGAGAACAAAGGAAGAATATTTTTTAAGGGAGATGAAGATTTAATAGCTAAAACTAATTACTTATCAAGAGTTTTAGAGAGGATTAATATTCTTTTATATAGGGGAAGAGTTGAAAGTTTAGAAGATATTTATAATGTAGTTTATAATTTAGATTGGAATTTTATAAATGAGAATTTTAGTTTTGCTATTAGACCCTTAAGAGTTGGAGAACATAACTTTACATCTATAGATATTGGAAGAGTTGCAGGAGAAGCAGTTATAAAGAGATATTTAAAAGATAAAAATGTAAGGTTAAAGGTAAATCTAGATGAGCCAGATGTAATAATTAGAGTTGAGTTAATATTTGATGAGTTATTAATTGGTTTAGATACTACTGGAGATATTGCATTAGATAAAAGAGGATGGAGAGTTTTTAATCATCCAGCTCATTTAAATGCTACTATTGCATCTGCATTGATATATCTAAGTAATTGGAAAGATGATGAAAAACTATTAGATTGTATGTGTGGTAGTGGGACTATTCCAATAGAAGGGGCTTTAATAAAAAGAAATATACCCCCAGGAGTTTTTAGATTAAAAAAATATGGTTATCAATTTTTAAAGTTATATGGTGATGAGATATTAAATAAAATAAAAGTTAATCAAAACAACAATATATATAATATTGTGGGAATTGATAAAAATAAAAAATATTTGTTAGGAGCAAGACAAAATGCATTAAATGCTGCTAATATATTAGAAACCATTACTTTTAAAGAAGGAGATGCTGAAAATTTAAGGGAAGATTTTGATGTTTTAATTGTTAATCCACCTTATGGTATAAGAATGGGAAGAAAAGGATATATAAAAAAATTATACACTAACTTCCTAAAATCAGCTAAAGAAAATATGCATGGAGATTCAAGGATTATAGTAATAACAGCAGAAATAAAGTTTATGGAAGAGGCAATATATAAGAACAATTTAGAAATTAAAGAAAGGTTTAGAGTAAAATTTGGTGGGTTAGATACTGAAGTGTTTTATTTAGTCTAAATTGATATTTTCAAGATTTTATTTTATTAAAAAAGTTTTATGTTTAGTGTTTATATACTATAATACTAATATTATCCTTGGAAATATTTAAAGAATAATTTAAAAGTTCTTTGGCTATAAGTTCAGGAGAAGAATATTCATTAACAATTTTTAATATTTCAGATTCTTTAAGATAATCATGAAGACCATCAGAACTTAATAATATTATATCTCCTTTTTTTAGATTTAATTCATAAATATCAACTTTAATATCATCTATTCCTAAAGCATAGTTAAGAATATTTTTCATAGGATGATAAAACGCTTCTTCCTCTGTTATATGCCCTTCATCTACTAATGTCTGAACTAAGGTATGGTCTTTTGTTTTAAATATTATTTTTCCATTTCTTATTAAATATGCCCTACTATCTCCACAATTTCCTACAATACATTTATCTCCTTTTATTATTGCTGTTGTTAATGTTGTTCCCATCCCTTCTTTATCTTCTATCGCGTTTTCTTTTATTTTCTCATGTGCCTTATTATATATTTCCCTTAAAAGTTCTTTTATCTCTTCTATTGATAATTTTTTATTATATCTCTTTGTAAATTCCTCTTCTAATGTTTCAATTGCTATTTTCGATGCTACTTCTCCAGCATTATGCCCGCCCAATCCATCCGCTACTCCTAATATATAGATATCTTCTATCTTTTTAATTATTATATTATCCTCATTATTTTCTCTATTTCCCTTATCTGATATTCCATAAACTTTATCTCCTTTTATAATTATATTATGATTAAAATTTTTATTTTCTTTAATTTCCTCATCTTTATCAAATTTAATTTTTTTAAATACATCATTATTATTAATTTTTTCTAAGTTAATAATTTCACTAAAAAAATATTTTTATTTATTTTAAAATAATAAACTTACATTAATAAATTTAACTAAGAAGTTTTAAATAGTTGAGATAAATAATATATTAAAAATATCCTAATAACTTTCCATTTTCAAAATTATTATTTTGTAAATTTGCACATAATAAATTTTTAATTAAGAATATTATTTTAGTTTTAAATTTTAATTAAAAAAAGGTGGATTTTATGTCTATAACTCCAATGATGAGACAATACTACAAAATTAAAGAGCATTATAAAGACTGCCTTCTTTTTTTTAGAGTAGGAGATTTTTATGAATTATTTAATGAAGATGCAAAAATTGCTGCTAAAGAGTTAGGAATTGTATTAACTACAAGAGATAAAAAACATCCTATGGCAGGAGTTCCTCATCATGCTGCTCTTCCATATATTAAAAGGTTAATAGAAAAAGGTTATAAAGTAGCTATTTGTGAGCAGGTGGAAGACCCTTCAAAAGCTAAAGGATTAGTTAAAAGAGAAGTTATTAGAGTAATTACTCCAGGAACTTTAATAGAAGAAGAACTATTAACAAAAGAAAATAATTATTTAATCTCAATATACAAAGGTTTTAAATATGGAATTGCCCTAATAGATATTTCTACAGGTGAGTTTTTAGTTACATCAGTTAAAAATTTTGATGATGTAGTTGCAGAAATATTAAAATTCTCTCCAGTTGAGTGTATCCTTCCTAAAAACTTTGAAAATATTGAAGAAATTAAAAAAATAATCAAAGTAGTGCATCCTCTTGTTGAGGATTACTTTAATTTAAATGAAGCAAAATATTATGTTAGTGAATATATAACCAATCATAAAGATATTAAACTTGATAATGAGGAACTTCTTGCTGTTGGAGCAGTTTTAAAGTATGTTAGTGAATCTCTTTTAATAAAAAATTTAAAACTTAGATTACAAAAATATGAAAGTAAGGACTATATGATTCTTGACTCTACAACATTAAAGAATCTTGAGATATTTAAAAATTTAATAGATGGTAGTAAAAGAGGCTCTTTAATTGAAATTTTGGACAAAACACAGACATCTATGGGAAGTAGATTATTAAAAAGGTGGCTTCAAAGACCTTTATTAAATGTTGATGAAATAGAAAATAGATTAGAAAGTGTTGAAGAACTATATCAAAAAAGTTTTATAAGACAGAATTTAAGAGAAATCTTAAAAGAAATTTATGATTTGGATAGAATTGTCAGTAGGATTGAATATAATAAAGCATCTCCAAAGGATTTAGTAGCTTTAAAAGAATCTTTAAAAAATGTTAAAGAAATTAAAAATTTCCAATTTGTCTCTAAAAAGTTAAGTAGTATAGTAGAAAACTTAAAATTGTTAAATGAGATTGTTGAATTAATTGATAATGCTATTGTAGATGAACCTCCTATAAATATAACTGATGGAGGAATTATAAAAGAAAACTATTCTGAAGAGTTGGATAATCTTAGAGAAGCTAAAAATAACTATTTAAATAAACTTTATGAAATAGAAAATAGAGAAAGACAAAGAACTGGAATAGAAAAATTAAAAATTGGATATAATACAGTTATTGGGTATTATATAGAAGTTCCAAAACAAAAACTAAATTAGTTCCTAAAGACTATAAAAGAAAACAAACTCTTGCAAATAGTGAGAGGTATGTTATAGATGAATTAAAAGAGATAGAAGAGAAGATTTTAATTTATGATGAAAAGATTAAAAGATTAGAATATGAGCTATTTTTAGAAGTTAGGGAAAAAGTTGCTGAAAAGGTTGATGATATTAGAGAGATATCCCACAACATTGCTGAGATTGATGTATTATCTACATTTGCAGAAATTTCTGTTCTTTACAATTATAAAAAACCAAAAGTAAATAATGGATATAGTATAATAATAAAAGATGGTAGGCATCCAACTGTTGAATTAAATACTAAATTTATTCCTAATGATGTTAATTTAACAAGAGAAAGTAAAATTATATTAATAACTGGGCCAAACATGGCTGGAAAATCTACATATTTAAGAATGACAGCCCTAATAACAATACTGGCACAAATTGGCTGTTTTGTTCCTGCAAGTTATGCATCTATTGGAGTAGTTGATAGAATATTTACAAGAATTGGAACAGTTGATGACATTACAAGAGGATACAGTAGTTTTATGGTTGAAATTTCTGAAGTTGGACAAATTTTAAGGAATTCTACAAGTAAAAGTTTAGTTCTCTTGGATGAAGTGGGGAAAAGTACTGGAAGTAAAGATGGGGCAAGTTTAGCCTGGGCAATTGTTGAATATCTCCATAAGATTGGCTCTAAAACACTTTTTGCTACACACTACCATGAAATATCTGAGTTGGAGGAAAAATTGGAAGGTGTTAAAAACTACCATTTTAGAGTTATTGAGACAGATAAGGGTTTAGAGTTTGATAGAAAGATAAAAAGAGGAGCAAGTAATGAAAGTTATGGAATAAAGATTGCTGAGTTTGTTTTACCTAAGGAAGTGGTAGAGAGGGCTTATGAGATATATAAGGAATTAAATAAAAAGGATATTAACAATGAGGTTAAAGAGATTATAAAAGAAATTCAAAAGATAGATATTAACCATCTTACTCCAATTCAGGCGTTGAATGAGTTGGACAAAATTGTGAGAAAATGCAAAAATCTGAAGTTGTAGAAAAAATTAAAAAGATGGTTGAAGATTTAACAATTATTAATAAAGATTTAAATGATAAGGCAATTGAAAGTGCTATAAATAACTTAAAAATCTTTATATCATCAGGAAAAAAAATTGGAAGAGAAGAGTATTATCATTCATTAATGAGAGAAATGATTTTAAATATTTTAGGTAATAAGTTGGGGTGTTATGTTGAATCGAAAAGTTTAAATTTTGTAAAATTAGGATTTAGGCCGGATATAGTTTTAATATCAGAAAAAGAAATAATAATTATTGAAATAGAAACAGATAAAAGAAGAACTTTAAAAAAAATGAATAAGATATATAAATCTTTAGAAAATATATATTCTCTACCAATAACAACAAATAGAAAAATTAAAGTTATTTTTTGTTTAGCAGAAGAATGGAAGGAGGTTATAAATATTGCCAAAAAATACAATTTTTTTGTTTATGTTCTTGAAAATAATAAACTTAAAAAGGTTATAGATTATGATTAATAAATATATTGGTTTTATTATTGGAGGAGGGTTATTACTTATTATTTTGTATATTATAGGAATAAATGAGATTTTGTTGGTGTTAAAGGAGGCAAATATTTTTTATATACTTTTGGCCATCTTTATGCAAATTATTGTTTTTATTGTTATGGGTATTAGATGGAAGTGTGTTATAAAAGCATTGGGATATAATGCAAAATTTATTAATATTTTTTTAAATGTATTGTTAGGACAGTTCTTTAATAATATAACTCCCTCTATGAGAGGAGGGGGAGAAGTTTTTAGGGCTTATTATTTATCTAAACTTGAGCAAATTCCAAAAGGTATATGTTATTCATCTGTTTTTATAGAGAGATTTTTAGATACATTAATCTACATAATTGCCACATTTTTTGTTATATTATACTTTATAATGTTAGGTTTCTCTTATAAAGGAGTTTTAATATTTGCCTGGATATCCTTACTTATAATATCTTTAGGAGTTTTATATATATTTATAAATAGAAAACTTTTAGAAAAAATTACAATAAAAACATATAGATTTATATGTAAATATTTACCATATGAATATAATGAGGAGAAAATAATTAAAATAATAGATGAATTTTACAGAGGAATATTATTTTTTAAAGGTAATAAAAATAACATATATACAAAATTATCATTTATATTTTCTTTATTATGGATAGTTGTAGATATAACAAAGTATTATATCTTTTTCTTAGCATTATACTATAGTGTTAATATATTTGTAGTTGCTGTGGTCTATTTATTAGCATTACTTTCAGGAGTTTTTTCCATCACTCCATCAGGTTTAGGTTCAGCAGATGCCATTACAATAGGAGTATTTACAATGTTTAATGTTCCTGTTTCAATAGCAGGAGCTGTTAATATATTAGATAGGTTTATTTCTTATTTATTTCCAACAGTATTAGGATATTTATCCTATATCTATATTAAAAGAAAGGTGGAAATATGGAGATAATTAACTATATTGTTATTATATTAACAATATTAACAAGTTTAGCATCTCTCTTACAGAAGGATTTAATTAAATGTATTATTCTCTCTGGCTTTTCAGGATTATGTGTTTCTTATCTATTTTATGCATTATTAGCTCCTGATGTAGCTTTAACTTCTGCAATTTTGGGAGGTGCAATATTACCAACACTTTTTGCATTTACTGTTAGAAGAACCCAAAGAGTGGATGAGTAATGATTGGTATTTTAGATATTAAAGGAACATTACCACTCTTTGAAGATTTTGGCAATCTTCCAACTAAAATAATTGATGAAAATAATTATAAGGATATTAAAGATTTAGAACTTTTAATAATACCAGGAGGTTCTTTAATTGAAAGAGGTATTCCTGAAGAGATAAAAAAAGAAATTTTAAATTTTGATGGTTATATTTTTGGTGTTTGTAGTGGCTTCCAAATCTTAGGGAAAAGGGTAGATGTGGGAAGAAAAAGCAAGGTTCCAATTTTTAGAAAAGGTTTAGGATTGTTGGATGTAGAATTTTATCCTCTTATATGTACTGATAGAGTTAAATTTAATAGTATTTTTGGAGAAGGTGAAGGGTTTCATTGTCATACTTATGGAAAGATAATAACAAATGAGAAAATATTTACTTATTCTTATGTTGAAAAAATAAATTATAGATTTAAAGAGGAAAAAATAATTTCTGGAGTTTATAACAATAAAATATTTGGAACTATGATTCATGGATTTTTGGATAATAAGGGGATTAGAAATAAATTTTTAAAACATATTGGACTGGATAATGAAATTGATGAAATAGAAGAAAAGAACAAAAGAATTAAAGAAGAATTAAAAAAGAGAGCTTTATCCTATAATATTAAAAAGAAAGATAGTAAAGAAAAGAGAGGGATTATTTTATTAGGAACTTCCTCTAACTCAGGAAAAACTTTTTTAACAACAGCATTATCAGCAAGATTAAAAGATGTTTATGTTGCAAAGATGGGAGGAGATGTTAGAGATATAGTTCCAGCCCTTTATATGATTAGGGAAAAGATGGATAAATATAGAAGTATAAAGTTGGGTAATAGAGGATGGGTTGGGGTAGAGGAGTTTATAGAGTTTGTAAAAAAATCTAACTATAAATTTTATATTGTTGAAGGAGTTATGGGTGCTTTAACAGGGGCCTTAAAAAATATATCCTCTTATCAAATAGCTAAGAAGTTAAATTTTCCAATATATATAGTTGCTGGCTGTAATTTATCAGGGATTGAAGGGGCATTTTTTGAGGCAGTTAATATATATATTTTTTTAAAAAGTATTGGTCTTAAAGTTGAAGGAATAATTTTAAATAAGGTTTATAATAAAGAACATTTTAAAAAAATAAATGAAATTTCTAAAAGGTATGGGATAAAATTATATTGTATTGAGAAAGTTGCCAATGAGGAAAGAGGATTAATTCCTGAGATAGAGATAGATTATGAAAATTTTTGTAGAGAAGCCTTAAAGGTTAATATAGATATAGATATTCCTAAGTTAGATTTTGAGAAAAAGGAAGAAGATGATAACAACTTTATAAATCATTTAGATAAGTGGATTAAAAAGGTGATAAATTGAAAAAAATATTTATATATCCACCAAATAGTTTAATCTTGACTGATTTAGTTGAAAGATTTGGTCATAAACCATTAACCTTACAAACTGTTATTGGTAAGTTAGTAAAAAATCCTGAGATAGATAGTCCTCCAATGAATATAACAGATGAAGAACCTAAAAAAGGATTAAAATATGCAGCTATAGAAGTTCCTTCTGGGGTTAGGGGGAGAATGGCATTAATAGGTCCATTAATAGAAGAAGCAGAAGCAGCTATAATAATGGAGGATACTCCTATCTCTTTTGGTTGTATAGGCTGCCAAAGAACAAATGAATTAACTTTATATTTAATCAGAAGAAAAGGAGTTCCTACAATAAAAGTAAGATATCCTAAAAATGAAAAAGAGGCTGAAATAGTTGTTAATAAGATAATTCATTTCTTAAAAACTTTAGAATAGTAAATTTTATTTTCTCTTTTTTAAATTAAACCTTTCCTTATTTTAATATTGTTATTATTAGATTTTTAGATAATTTCTAATTTTCTTTTTTATACCGTAACGGTCTGATTTTAACTAATTATAAAATTTATAATAGATATAAAGATGTTATGTTTCCATACCGTAACGGTCTGATTTTAACTATTATTTGGTGGAAGGTTATTATAATGATGAATATGAGTTTCCATACCGTAACGGTCTGATTTTAACATTTAAAGTATTCATATAAAATGGCATTCTCAAGTGATAAAATGTTTCCATACCGTAACGGTCTGATTTTAACTTAATGAAAAGAATAGAAAATGATTTAAAAAAGATTAGAAAGAGTTTCCATACCGTAACGGTCTGATTTTAACAAAGACGGATTTAAGGCGGTCGTTTGGGGAATTTATGAGTTTCCATACCGTAACGGTCTGATTTTAACAAAGATGTGAGAAAAATAACAGAGAATAAAAAAATAAAGTTTCCATACCGTAATGGTCTGATTTTAACAGAGATTGAGGTGGAACTTAAAGGTGAAAAGATATATAGTTTCCATACCGTAACGGTCTGATTTTAACCAATGCTACTACTAATATCATTGTGTCTAGTATCCAAGACATGTTTCCATACCGTAACGGTCTGATTTTAACTTAGAAACAATAAAAAAATTAATAAAAAATAAAGAATTGTTTCCATACCGTAACGGTCTGATTTTAACAAAAGTCGAAATATTGCCACAAAAGAAAAGCAAAAAGTTTCCATACCGTAACGGTCTGATTTTAACCAATGCTACTACTAATATCATTGTGTCTAGTATCCAAGACATGTTTCCATACCGTAACGGTCTGATTTTAACT
>JAJRSC010000023.1 GCA_024278985.1 archaeon | reverse complement strand
GCATAAGAAAAAGCAGCATCTTCTTCTAATTCAATGGATAAAATAGGTTTAAATCCCTCCTCAACAAATCCTCTACTAAATCCTCCTGCCCCAGAAAATAAATCTATAAATTTCATAATTCACTCTTGTTTCGCTTTTAACTCTTTTTTCATATCTTGGTAGATTTTAGTCCATTTTAATTTTCTTGGGTTTCTACCCATAAAATAACTTCTCTCACATTTTCTTGAACAAAAATAAAGGACTTTCCCATCTTTTTCTACATACATCTTTCCAGTTCCTGGTTCAATCTCATACCCACAAAAGCTGCACTTTTTCCATTCTGGCATAGTTATCTCCTCCTGTCTAATGGTCTTGCTTCTCTCTCTGTTTCTCTTAACATAATTATATCTCCTACTTTAACAGGTCCCTTAACATTTCTTACTAAAACTCTTCCAGCATCTTTTCCTCCTAATATCTTACATCTAACCTGTATAATTCCTCCAGTAACTCCAGTTCTTCCAATGATTTCAATAACTTCAGCAGCTACTGCTTCCTTATATACAAATTCATCCTCAACCATAGTTTTCACCAAAAAATAATTAAAATTTATTAAAGAATTATATTAATTTACTGTTTAAGTGCATTTATTTTTTCAATTAAAGCATTTAATTCATTTTCATTTCCAGGTTCAACAATAGCAACAGAAGAAGCTGCTACTTCAATTCCTGCTGCTCTTCCTAAATCTTGTTTTGATGATACATAAGCATATGGAATTCCTTTTTCTTCACATAAATATGGGAGATGAGCAACAATTTCCTCAGGTTTAACATCTTCTGCAATAATAACTAACTTAGCAATTCCTCTTTCTACAGCTTTAGTTACTTCATTAGCTCCTTTTCTTATCTTGTTTGCTTTTGATATAGCATTTAATATTTCTTTTTGTAAATCTTCTGGAACTTTAAACTTTACATAACTCATTTTTATCCCTCCTTCATTTTTATTTTGGGGCAATCCGGAGGGATTGCCCACTCTATTTATATCATTGTGGTTTTAGGATATTTTTAAAAACTATTATTTAGTATATAAATGTTATTGTATAGGAAATTATAACCAAATACTTAAATTTTTTATATATTTCTTTTTTTATAAATCTTTTTATATTTAAGTTAGGTATATAAAATTATTCTTGTTGAATATATTTTGGTGAGTGATATGGATAAACCTGAGTTAAAAATTGTTAATGTTGTTATTTCCACAAAAATTGCAGATAGTTTAGATTTAGAAGAGGTAGCTTTAGTATTAGAAAATGCTGAATATGAGCCAGAGCAATTTCCTGGATTAGTTTGCAGGTTATCAGTTCCAAAAGTTGCTCTATTAATATTTAGAAGTGGCAAAGTAAATTGTACTGGTGCCAAAAGTAAAGAAGAGGCAGAAATAGCAATAAATAAAATAATCAAAGAATTAAAAGATGCTGGTTTTGATGTATATGACAATCCAGAAATAAGAATACAAAATATGGTTGCTACTGCTGATTTAGGAATTGAGCCTAATCTTGATGAAATTGCTTTAATGGTTGATGGAACTGAATATGAGCCAGAGCAATTTCCTGGATTAGTTTATAGAATGGAAGACCCTAAGGTTGTTGTATTAATCTTTGGAAGTGGTAAAGTAGTTATAACAGGATTAAAAAGTGTAGAGGATGGATATAGAGCTCTTGAAAATATATTAAAAATGATTAAAGAGGTTAAGGAGATGGAAAATGATAGTTATTATTGATTATAATGCAGGAAATTTAAGGAGTATTTATAAGGCTGTTGAATTATTTGGAAAAGCAAAAATTTCCCAATCAGTTGAGGATATTTTATCTGCTGATAAAATTATACTTCCTGGAGTTGGTAATTTTGGAAGTGCTGTAAAACATCTTTTACCTCTAAAAGATGCTATCATTGAATCAATAATAAAAGATAAAGTTCCTTTTTTAGGAATATGTTTAGGAATGCAGCTATTATTTGAAGAGAGTGAAGAAAAACCTGGAGTTAAAGGGTTAAGTGTTATTAAGGGAAATGTAGTAAAATTTAGAAATGTAAAAAAACTTCCTCATATGGGATGGAATACTGTTAAAATTATTAAAGATATTGAACTTTTTGATGGCATTAAAGATGGGAGTTATTTCTATTTTGTACATTCTTATTATGTTAATCCAAAAGAGGAATGTATAGCAGGAGAAACAGATTATTATATAAATTTCCCAAGTGTTATTCATAAAGAAAATATTTATGCAACTCAATTTCATCCTGAAAAAAGTGGGAAAATAGGATTAAAGATTATTGAGAATTTTGTTAATCTATAAGCCCAAGTGTATCCTCAATAAGTAACAACTCTGGCCCTGTTGTATCTCCTCCAACTACTGCTCCAGAGGAATTTGCTAAAATACAAGAGCCAACAGCAGTGGTTCCTTTATTTGCAGTTCCTTTTCCATAATAATCTACTTTAAATAAATCCTTTAATTCTATAAGTTCATCCTCTTCAACAAGTGGATGCACATATAAACCTTTATTTGTTACTACTCCATTAGCACCAACTGTAGGAAGTTCTGCAATTTCTCCAATTTCTGTAGGGACATTTAAATAATCTTCTATTTCTTTTTTAAAATCTTTCAATTCTGGAGAAATTAATGCTCCTTTATCATTTGCTAAAATTAAATTTCCTAAAGCAGTGTTTTTAGATTTGATTATATAAATAGAAAGGTCATAATCATTTTCTTTAATAAATGATTTTAATGTGTTAAGTTCATCATCATTTACTATTTTTGGCAGTAGAAGAGAGTATTTATTCATAACACATAAGGACCCAATTAAAGAACTTCCTCCTACATTAGTTTTAAAACAATCAGTTTTTAATGTTTCTTTAACCTCTTTAACATCTTTATCTTCTAAAAAAATAGGTAATAGTGTAAGATACTCATTAGTTAAAGCTAAAACTCCAATAGTTGGAATCCCTGAGAAGTATTTTCTTATTATCATATATCTCACTCAGCTAATGAAACAATAGCAACATTTTCCTCTTTAATAACTTTTACTCTTATTCTTGCAGGTGGTTTTTCAATACCTCTCTCCCAGATTTTCTCATTAATAGAGTTTTCAATTTTAACTTCTTCTACTTTCATATGTCTTTTTATAAATTCTCTAATCTTTTTTATAGCTCTTGGAGCTCTTTTTGTTCTAACAGATTTATTAATTACATCTCTTAAAGGTATTGTATATATTCTTTCCTCCATGTTTTAACACCTCCTAAAAATATCCTAAAAGTTTTGGACTAAAATATTTTTATTTTTAATATATAAATCTTATCTAATATTTTTCACTGCTATTTTTATATTGTTGTCATCAAAAAGAGCAACAGCTGAAGCAACTGGATATTCAAATTTATCATAGTTTAAAATATACTCAGCAAGTTCTTCAGGAGTTTCTCCAAAAATATTAATTTTTTGTTTTTTTGTTATCTTACAGGCATTATAAACTCCT
The DNA here is from genome assembly GCA_024278985.1 of archaeon. Classification (GTDB taxonomy): domain Archaea; phylum AGJL01; class Methanococci; order Methanococcales; family Methanocaldococcaceae; genus Methanocaldococcus. The sequence continues at coordinate 1,338 of JAJRSC010000023.1, read as the reverse complement.
AAATAATATCCAACACCATTATCTTTTAATTTAAATTTTGTTACCCTTAAAGCAGAGTCTTTAACATAACCTAAATAACATTTTTCTCTATCTAAGATTCCAGCTATTCTTGGAGTGCCATACTCATCTTTTTCAAAATCCATGGTTATTAATACTGTTGCAAGTGCCTCCTTATATCCCATATGAAGTTTTTCAGCAATAAAATCTGTATGGCTACCATTACCTGCTACAACAGTCTCATCTTTTACAACAATACAATTATAACAAATATATGGATTAGAAAAAATCTCCTCTAAATTTTTTGGAACTATTGAGACAGTATTATTTAATATTCTTGCTTCTCTATTTGGAAAACTTCTACTTGAAACTCTATATCCTATAAATCTTTTTCCACTTGGAGTTTTACCAACAACTAAAAATCTACCTATATACATTTTTAGTTCCCTCTTATTGCATTAATAGGACAAAATTTAATACATCTCATACAATTTATACATTTTTCTTTTATAATCTCTGCTCTACCATAAACAATAATAGCCCTTTCTTTACAAGCAAATACACAAGTTCCACAACCTACACAATTTTCCAATACCTTTATCATATTTATCATTCTAATATAATTATTTTTGCTTCTTTATTTTTTGTATTAAATTTCATTATTGTTTTTATAGGACATCTTGGAACTGTAGGAGAGCCAGGATTTAATAAAAGAACATCCAACCTTTCAATAAATGGAACATGTGTATGACCAGATATAAGAACATCAACACCCATCTCTTTAGCCAGTAATCTTAATTTTAAAATATCACCTCTTGGATATATAATATCCCCATGTATTACTCCTATTTTTAAATTATCTACTTCTAAAATTTCCTTTTTTGGTAAATTTAAATAATCCATATTACCCTTTACAGCTACTACTCTCGCAAGATTATTTAACTCTTCTAAAACAGAATAGTCAGTTATATCCCCACAGTGTATAATTAAATCTACATTAGAAAATTCATCAAAAATAATATTTGGTAGTTTATTAGCCCTATCAGGAATATGAGTATCTGATATTATTCCCAACAACATACTTACACACAAGTAAAAAATAATTGGTGGTGTGCATGGCTTCCTTGGGGTGGACGTGGCTTCCTGTCCCGCCTTTGCTCCCGGGGCTAATCTCGACCCCGTTACCCCGTGAGCACCGACGTCCCGCCTACCGTTGCTCCCTTCCGGGCCTGGCGGGGGTTGCGGCTTATCGTCGCGAGGGAACCAATGCAGATCACCATTTTTTAGACTTTCTATAACAACACCGCAAGAGGAATCTTGCAGTGCGCGGGATTATGAGGG
>JAJRSC010000022.1 GCA_024278985.1 archaeon | reverse complement strand
AGAACTATTAATGATTTAGTTGAATGGGGGGCTAAAGCAGTTATATTAATGAGATTTGCAAATACTGAAGAACAAGGATTAATTTTAGGAAATGCTCCACTAATAGAAGGAATTAAAGTTCATACTTTAGAAGAATTTAAAAATATTGTTAAGGAGATATATGAAGAATTTGGAGATAAAATAAGAGTAACAGGAACACCACTTTATGACCCTAAAACCAATGCTCCATTTGCAATAGCAAAAGAAGAAAATATTTTAAAAACTCTTAGAAATAAAGTAGAAGGGGAAGCAAGTATAATAACTGGAAATGTTTCATATCCATTTTTAAAAAAGATATTTGAAGATACTGAGGTTAATATAGTAAGAGTAAATAAAGATATTGCAGATTTAATAACAGCCAAAGATTTAGAAAAAGTTAATTTAAAAGAACTTAAAGATACTGTTATTATTCCTGGAAAGGCTTTTGTACATGATAGGGTTGCTGAAGAAATTTTAAATAAAGATGGAAAAGGAAGGTTAATTATTAGAGGAGTAGATTCTTTAACAATGGATGGGGAGATTAGTGGAATTTACAATAAAAAGGAAGTTATTGAATATGAGATTAATGCATTTAATTAATTAATAGGGATAATTAATTTCTTTGGCCAAAAGAGAAGCAACTGCAAAACTTGGAAATGATATAGAAACATCTTCTCCATATAATTCCTTTATTGAAATACTTTCTGGATAGATATCTTTTAAAATCTCTTCTCCCAAACCAGTAATAACAATATCATTTAAATTATATCTTTCTTTTATAGTTTCAACTTCATTTTTTATTAAGTTTAATAAAGAATTATAAAAATATCTTGCTATTTCTATTATATCATCATCTTTTAGAATTTCTCTATCAGCACATACCACTCTTGCAACCCTTAATAAACAACTTTCTAAATCTTTTCCTCCATTATCTGGAGTATCACAAGTATATTTATCAGGAGAAATTTTATTAAATATTATTGATAAATCTGCGGTTATAGAGAAGTATTCTGATGATACATTTATTAATCTACCATTAAATTTAATTTTATTGGCTAAAAAAGATAGTGGGGTTCTTAAAGTTCCTACATATAATAGTTGATTTTCCATTAATCTTTCAAAATCTGTTTTACATGCTAAAATTTTATTTTTTATTGGGATTATATCAGTTGTTGTTGAACCCATATCAATAAATACACACTCTTTATTTATATTATCTAAAATAAACTTTGCTGATGCAACCCAATTAGAGGCAGAAACAGAGAGATAATTTTTTATAGCCTCAGAAGGAGATAAAAAATTTCCATTTACATCTAATATATAGATGTTATTAAAAACAGAACATACTTTTTTTATGATATCTTCAACACCCTCCTTTTTACTTTTATAACAATCAGCCAATTCAGCTGTAAAAACCAAACCAACATATTCAGGATTATATTCTTCTTTTATTTCTTTTAAAATAGGAATTACTTTTTCTTTTTCTTTCCAAAATGGTAGATAAATATTAAATATCTTATAATAATTATTATCCAAAACTGTTATTTTTGTATTTGCTCCACCAATATCTAAACCTAAAATCATTATATCACAAAAATTAATTTTTTTAGTTCCTACTTATCTCTTTATAACTATTGTTAAAATATCTTCATCCTCTAATTTATGGTCTAATCCAACTCTTTGCCCAGGATGTTTTGCAGATTTTCCCCATACTAAGGCATATCTGAAATTTTTAACAAAATCCTTATGTAGTTTCTCACAAACATCTTTTACAGTGGCTCCTTTTCTCATAATTAATGGTTCATCAAAGTCTGGTTTTTTTCCTTGAGGTTTTAAATAAATCTTTATGAATCCAAGTTTTTGATAAATTTTTTCTTTTAATAAATCTAAATTAATCTCTTTATTTCCTGAAACAAGAACATAATCTTTTCCAAATTCTTTAAGTTTCTCTTCAATATATTTTTTATATTCTTCATCAGCTAAATCTATCTTATTTACTACTACTAAAGAAGGAATATAAACTCTATTTCCAGCAACAACATCAATAAATTCCTCTACTGAAATATCCTCTCTAATAACTACATCAGCATTATGAATTTTATACTCATTTAATATTGCCTCAATAGTTCCCTTATCTAATTTTGTTAATGGAACAGTTGAAGAAACATTAATTCCCCCTCTATCCTTAACAACTATCTTAACATCTGGTTTTTTCTTATCTAATCTTATCCCTACATTGTAAAGTTCCTTCTCAATAATTGGAAGGTGTTCTAAACTAAATATATCAACTGTTAAAAGTATAAGGTCTGCACTTCTAACTGCTGCTAAAACTTCAGTACCTCTACCTTTCCCTGAAGAAGCCCCTTCTATTAATCCAGGAGCATCTAATATTTGAATTTTAGCTCCTTTATATTCTAAAATTCCAGGAACAATTGTTAAGGTAGTAAAAGCATATGCTCCGACTTCTGACTCAGCATTTGTTAGTTTGTTGAGTAATGTAGATTTTCCAACAGATGGAAATCCAACTAATGCAACAGTAGCATCTCCACTTTTCTTTACAGCATACCCTTTTCCTCCTCCCCCTCTCTTACTTTGAGCTTTTTCCCTTAATTTTGCAAGTTTGGCTTTTAATTTAGCAATATGTTTTTGTGTTGCTTTATTGTAAGGAGTGTTTTTTAATTCTTCTTCAATTCTTCTTATTTCTTCTTCAACATTCAAAAAATATCACCTTTTTTTAAAAATCTCTTTTATTATCCATTTTCCATTTTCTAATTTATAGTGAAGGCAGGAATAATATCCTTCATGACAGGCTACACCTTTTTGTTCAACTATAAATAATAAACAATCTTTATCACAATCTCCATAAATCTCTAAAACTTTCTGATAGTTTCCACTTTCTTCTCCTTTTTTCCATAATTTTTTTCTACTTGTTGAATAATAGTGCATATATCCTGTTTCAAGGGTTTTTGTTAAAGCTTCTTCATTCATAAAAGCAACCATCAAAAGATTTTTATCTCTATCCATTGCAATAGCAATAATTAGTTTTTCTCCATCTATTTCCCTAAATTTTACCTCCATCCCTCTAACCCTCTCCATTCTTTTATAAAGTCAATATCTTTTCCTCCATAAATACCATCAAATTTATCAATTTTAACTAATGAAGGCAAATTAATTGCTATTCCTGATATAAGGGCTTCTCCAATATCTAAAGATGATAAATCTTTAGCAAGTTCTTCACCAATATCCTCAGATACACTCATAATATATTTTTGGTCTTCTGGTTCAACAATTCTTAATACTATCTTAGTTCCTGTTTGAGAAAGAACATCAGGATTTAGTTGTTTAGGTCTTTGACTAATTAACCCTAAACCAACTCCAAATTTTCTTCCTTCTCTTGCTATTTTACCCAACCAAAAAGATGCATTATTCTCAGAATTTCTTGGAATAAATATATGAGCTTCTTCAACAATTAATAAAAATGGCTTTTTTACAACTTTATATTTATTTTCAATAATTTCCAAGTTTTTTATAGCTATACTCTTTATTTTTTCACATTTTAGATTAATGTCTTTTAAAGATTTTAAATATATAATTCTTTTAGATAACAACTCTTTAGCTATATATCCAACTAAGCTAATCATTTGATGAACCTCTAATCCAGACAAGTCAATAACATTAATATGATTGGGTTTTATTTGGCTAATAATATCTTTTTCACTAATATATATAGAATAATTTTCTAAAAATTCATTTAACAGATTGTAAAGTGTTGATAATATTACAAAATCTTTTTCTGTTGTCTTTCTTACCTCAAATTTTCTTTTGTTTATGTTGTAGTATTTTATTTCCCAACCAACTTCAGCTGCCTGTATCCACTCATAAAATAAATCTATCATTCTCTCTAAAAAATCTAAGCCAGTTATTTTTTCCAATTTTATTGTGTCATATGCATATTTTAAATAAATCTTACTTTCTTTTTCTTTAATTCCTAAAAATTCAGCTAATTCATCAGAATTAAAAAATGCTGGGTTAATACTTGGAAGAATTGAATTAACTTTACCTTGAAGTTCAATATGGTAAAGATTTGAATATTCCCCATGAGGGTCTATAATAATTACAGTAGCATTTTTTCTTGCTAATTCTTTACATAACACTGAAACAGTATTTGATTTACCTCCTCCAGTTATAGATAAAATAGCAAAATGCCTTGATATAAATTTATTTGTATCTAAAAATACCCTTACATTTCTTCTTGTTAGTAAACTACCTAAGTTTATTCCATCTTTATTAAAAAATAATAATGTTAAAAAGTTATTATCACATAACTTTACATCTTCCTCTGGATTTATTGGTTTTCTATTTATATATATTTTTTTATCCTTTATTACTCCCAAAACCTTGGCATTACAAATATATGTTTTTTCTCTATAAATAACATCCTTTACTATTGCCAAAACTTCCTCATTATCAACATTCTTAGCTATAACATACTCACCAAATTCTACAGGTACTTCTGAGATGAAGGTAAAGTTATTTGGAGTAGTATCCCCTATAATCTTCATAATATCACATTAAAATCTTTAACTCTTTAAAAATTTGAACTAATTTATTAATAATCTCAACATTTGGAATATACTTATCCATATTATTAGCATATTCATACATCTCTTTAGGATATTCTTCTTTAATTATTTTAATTATTTCAACGAGTTTATTTTTAACATTTTCATCATAAATAATTTTCAACACTTCTCTATCTAAAAATTCAGCATATATATAAGCCAATATTGGATTTTTATAAAGATATTTATATAAAACACTTAAATGATATTGAATAATATCCATAGTGTAAAAAAGTACTGGAGGATTTAAAATAGGTGTAGGAAGTTGAAGAGTTTCATCATCATTTTGTATTTTTTCTAAAATTTTATTTCTTTTATCTTCATCAGTTATATATTCAGTTAAATATAATGCTTCATCCAATCTTCCAATTTTTGTTTGTAAAATAATAAGATACTCTAATATCCTTAACTCTCTAATACCTTTGTTAATTAACTCATTAAGTATATTTATAGCAATTTTATAGTTTCCTAACTTATAGTATATATATGCCTTTACTAAATATATCTCTGTATTAATATCAATATGTGAAATCTTATCTATATATTCTAATGCACTTTCATAATATTTTTTTATTCCTGTAGATTCAGCTTTACCTATTAATGAGTATATTATTATAATATCTTCAAGATATTTAGGAACATTTTCTCCAGGAGTTTCAAGAACCTTATCAAAATATTCAGAAGCATTTTTAAAATCTTTCTTTTTGAAATATGCCAATGCTAAGCCAAAATATGCTAAAATATTATGAAATCTTTTTAAAGAATTTTGATATTCATTTATTGAATCTTCTATTTTATTCATTCTTAATAAAATATCCCCTTTTTTTGAATAAAAAACAGCTCTATCAAATATACCTATTGATATATCAATATTATTTAACCCTTTATTATACTCTTGGAACTCTTCCCCTATAACTGCCTTATAATAATAAATAATGTCATTTTCATTATCATACTCTAAAACCTTATTAAATAATTTTAATGCCTCAATATATTCCTTATTTTCTAAATGCTTTAATGCTCTTTCAATATCATCAAATATATTATTTCTTATCATATTAAGTAAAGTTTCCATACTATTATAAATTTTACAGTTTGGAATTTCTTTAAAAATTTCATAGGACTTCTCAATTTCTCCAAATAATAAGTATAAAACCCCTATTTTAAATAAAACTTGTGTATCACTATTTTTAAGTTTATAAGCTTTTAAATAATTTTCTAAAGCCTCTTCATATTTTCCAAAAGATAATAAAATATCTCCAAGAGCCTTATATATATCATGTTTTTTAATTTTTGTAGCTACTTTAATTAAATCAGTATATGCCTCTCTATATCTCTTTAAATTGTAATATATTAATCCCCTTATATAATAAAAAAGAACATTTTTTTTATTTAATTGAATTGCCTTATTTATATATTTTAAAGCCTCTTCTAAATTGTTCTTAGATAGTAATGCATATGCTAAATTAGCATAATCAGCGGCTCTAAGAGTATAACCTTCATCTAATAAATTTTTATAAATTTCTATAGCTTTATCATACTCCCCTTTATCAATATACATTTCAGCTTCTTTTATTTTTTTAAAATAAATATCATCATTTATAAATAATTTTTTTATTAATTTGTTAATTTTCTTAAACACATCTACTCACCAATCTTATGACCCTCATTATTTGCCTTAGTTTTAATAATATTACCTTTAATATTATGTTTATTAAATATTTCCTTTACTACTGATTTTATTTCTTTATGATTTCCAAGGGCGTATATTGTTGGGCCAAAACTTGACAACCCTGCATAAAAGTTTTGTTGTAGGGTTGATATTATTTCTCTTACTACTGAACTCTGTAAAGAAAGTTCAACTTTTTTAAAACCAATATGTTGAATTCTATTTATTACCTCTCCAAAATCATTAAAATTATCATCTACAATAGCAGGCATTAATTTCATTAATATAAGATGACACAACTCTCTAACATCCTCTAAAGGAATAGGACAATATTTATTAAATATATCTATTTCCTTTAAACCAAAAATATGTTTTCCCTCTGGTATAATTAGAGTTAAATCCCAGTTAAAATCATGCCTAAATATTATAGGGGCTGGAGTAACTCCTGAAGATGCTGAGGAAGGTTTAAATCCTTTTTTTTCTTTAAAACTATGTCCCCCATCAATTAAAAACCCACCATAGCTAAATGCCCCTATTCCAATCCCAGAAGTTCCTCCTCTACCTGTTATTTTTGCTATTTCATATGGAGAAAGAGAAATATTATAAATATTAGATATTAGGGTCCCAACACCAAGAGCTAACTGTGTTCCACTTCCTAACCCAGAATGTTGAGGAAAGTCTTCCAAAACTTTTATATAAACTCCTTTCTCTCCTATATAATTTAGAATTTTTTTAGAAATGTTATATATCCTTTCTCTAATTTTTTCATTATCTGATTCAATAATTATTTTTTCCTCTTCTTTACCTTTTAAAACTAATTTAGGTTCTTCCAATGCTATCCCTACTCCTCCATCAACTCTACCTATTGAACCATTTAAATCTATTAATGTTATATGAATCCTTGAGGGGCATATTATTTTCATGTTTTCACTCTAAACTAATATTATAAATTTTTTCAATATTCTCCTTATGTATTTTATAAAAAATCTCTTCATCAATTCCTTTTTCAATTAGTTTTTTAGTAATTCTTGGAACTGTCTTTATTCCTAAAACAGCTCCAGGTCTCTTTAAATCATCAATATAATCAGTTTCCATAACAAACCTGTAAGATTTTTTAAATATATCTTCATTAACTTTATTTGCAAGCATTGAAGGGAATATATAATTATCAATAAATTTAGTTGTAAAATGTTTAATGACTCTATCTTTATTTATTCCAACCCTTTTGCACATCTCATAAATTTCCTTAAAAACTTTTTCATCTGAAGATTCAGCATGAATTTGAACAGAACAATCAATATCTTTGGCTAAGGTTAAAGAATATTCTAACAACTCGTTAGATACATTCCAAATTTCTTCACTTACAGGATAATGTGGCCTACCTACCTCCCCAATCCCAACTAAAAAATCATACTCTTCAACCAGTTTTTTAGCATAATTTAAACCTTTTATAATTCTTTCTTTTGCCTCATTTAAAGGAATATATTTAGTTAAATAAGTTAATTCTGCTGGATGTACTCCAACTAAACCAAAAGCTTTAACATTTGTCTCTTTATTTATTTTTTGTATATCTCTAATTAATATATCCATACTCTTCTCTATCTTCCCAAATATTGGTTTATTTAATAAAATTAAAACTCTCCCTCCAGCATTATAAAAAGTTTTAGCTACTTTTATAGGTCCTAAACCATTTATTGAATCAACATGAGCATGGTTATCTGTTATTATCATAATTTTCACTTTGGTAGTTTTCTTAAATATATATAAACCTCATACTCCTTTCCATCCTCCCCAATAGCTTTAGTTTTTTCTCTTATATAATAAATACCTAAATCTTCATAATCATCAATAATTTTTAATTCATCTCTTGAAATATTTAATAAAATAAACCCTTCTATTTCTCCATTTCCCTTAATAGCCCCAAAATATCCAATATCATCCCAAAATACTTTTTTATAGCCAAAAACTTTACCTTTTATTTTCTTTGGAACTCTACCAATAAGAGATTTTAAAATATTATCTTTACAAAGTTCTCCATAAGCAAAAATGTTAATCATTGTTAGCCCCTATAATTTTAATCCAACAACTTTACTTAATCCATCCTCCATATAAACTCCATAAACAGTTTCAGCTTTACTGAGCATTTGTTCTCTATGGGTTATAATAATAAATTGACTTTCTTTAGAAGAATTTTTAATCATATCTGCTATTAGTGAGACATTTTTAACATCAAGTGGAGCATCAACTTCATCCAAAACATAAAAAGGGGATGGGTTTAATTTTTGAATTGCAAATAAAAATGCTAATGCAGTTAAAGCTTTTTCTCCTCCACTCATAGCATCTAAACTTAGCAACTTCTTACCTCTTGGAGATGCATCAATTAATAACCCTCCCTCAAATGGATTTTTTTTATTTTCTAATCTTAATTTTCCAACTCCTCCAATTTCTTTATATATCTCTTCAAAGTTTTTAGCAATTTTATTAAATACTTCCATAAATACCTCTTTTTTTCTTTTTTCTATTTCTTTAATCATTTCAAGGCATTTTTTCTCTTCTTTTTCATATTCCTCTCTTTTTTTAATTAATTCACTGTATCTTTCATAAATATAGTTATAGTCTTCAATAGCCCTCATATTCACAGGTTCTAAATTTTTTATATCTTCTTCTAATTTTCCAATTAAAATTTCAAGTTCTTTAATATCCATATTTAAAAATTCATCTGGTATTTTTGTCTTTTCACAGAAATATAGTTTTTTCTTTTCTTCTTCAAGCTTACTCTCATATTTTGCTAAGTCAATTTTAAAATTATGTATTTCTTTATCTATATTTTTAATTTTATCTAATATTTCTCTTTCTCTTTTTCAAGTTCTTTAATTTCATCTTCTAAGATTTTTTTAGTATCATTTAGTTCCTTTAATTGTTCTGAGAGATTATTATATCTCATCTTTTTCTCTTCTAAGATATTTAAATTTTTATCTATATTTTTCTTATATATTTCAATGTTTAAACTAATTGAATTTATTTTTTCATCTAATTCTTTCAATCTATTTTTAACATCTTCAAGTTTTTTATGTAGAATATCATTAACTAAAAGAGACTTTTTATTAAGCTCCTTTTCAATAGTCTCCATTTCACTTTTGATATTATTAATTTTCTCCTCAATTAAATTAAATTGTTTAAGCTCTTCTCTATTTTCAAACTCTTTAAGCTTTTTTAAAATATTTTCCCTTTCTTTATTTATATTTGAAATCTTTTTAGATATTTCATTTATTTTATTTAATATATCTTCTTTATTTTTAAGCAGATTATTGATTTCTTCTTTTAAGGTCTCAATTTTTAAATTAAGTTCTTTAATCTTCATCCTGTTTATTTCCTTTATCTTTCTTTTTCTAAGTTCTTCTTTTTTAATAAATTCAAGCTTATGCTCAATCTCCATCTTTTTTTTAATTTTTTTATTTAATTCATTTCTCTTTTTTTCAATATCTTCTCTTAAATTTCTAATTTTTAAATCAGTTTCCTTAATAGCTTTAGATAAGCTGAGAAGTTTAGATTTATCTACATCAATATTTATTTTTGCTCTACTTTTAAAAGTCCCTCCTGTTATAACTCCTGAGGGCTCAACAACATCTCCATCTAAACTTACAAACCTTAATTTATATTTTTTAGATAGTTCTTTACCTATTTCAATATCTTCAACTATAACAGTATCTCCAAAAACAAACTCAAAAACCTTTCTATACTTTTCATCAAAATCAACTAAGTCAATAGCATTACCTACAACCCCATCCTCTAAAATAATCTTTGCCTTTTTTCCACTAATTCTATCCAAAGGAATAAATGAAATCCTACCTAAGTTTTTACTCTTTAAGTATTTTATAGCTCTAACTGCATCATCTGCAGTTTCAACAACTACAAAATTTAACCTATTTCCTCCAGCAATTTCAATAGCTTTTTTATACTCTGGTTTGGTTTTGGCTAAGTTTCCAACAATATCAATAACTCCAGGAAGTGAAAGGACTTCTTTAATAGCTTTATCTATTTTTAAGTCATCAATTTCATTTAATGCCCTAATTTTGGCCTCCTCTTTTGCATATTCAGAATATAAAGAGTTTAATTTTTCTCTTAAGTTCTTTTCTTTTTCTTCAAGTTCTTTAATATCTCTTTTTAAAAATTCAATTTCAACATTTAAATTTTCTATTTCTAAGTATAGTGGCTTACTATCTTCAACAGTAATATCCATTTCTTTTTTTAACATTTCAATTTTTTCAAGATTTTTAGAAATTTCAAATTCTTTTTTTTCTATCTCTCTCTCAATTTTATTTAATTCATCTTTTAAAGAGTATAAAAGATTTTGATAATTATTAAGTTCATTAGATAAAAACAGTTCCTGATTTTTTAAATCACTTATTTCATTATTAATTTTTGATATCTTTTCTAATATCTTGTTTTTCTCAATAATAAGATTTTTTAACTCTTCTTCTAATTTTTTATAATTGTTTGATAATGTTTTAATCTCATTATTGTATATAATAATATCATTTTCAATTTTTTTGAGTTCATTTAATTTTTCTCCTCTTTCTTTAATTAATTTCTCTTTCTCATCAAGTAAGTTTTTTAATAACTTTGAATCATTTTCTATTTCTAATTCTAAACTTTTTATATCCTTATATAGCTCTAAAACTTCAGTATTTTCAAGTTCTTTTAAAATACTTTTAATTTTTTCATTTTTTTCTTTTATAATATTATCTATCTCTTTTACTTTCTTACTAAGTTCTTCTTTAGTTTCTTCTAAAATTTTTATATTCTCCTTAACATAGTTAATAATCTTTTTTAAGAAATCTATTTTTTTAATTATTAGTGTATATTTTGCTTCTTTTAATTTTTTACTTAACTCTAAATATTTCTCTGCATCTTCTTTTTCCTTTTTTAGTTTTTCTAAATGTTTTTTAACTTCTCCAATTCTTATATCTATCATTTCAATATAATCTCTTGCCTTTTTTAGCTCTTCCTCGGCTTTTTTCTTTTTCTCATCAAATTCAACCACTCCACAGATTTCATCAATAATTTTTCTTCTTTCAATTGGAGAAATATTTATAACCTTAATTAAATCACCCTGAGAAATAATATTATTCCCCAATAAATTTAATCTTCTGAATATATCAATTATTTCAGTTTTAGTTAGTTTTTTTCTGTTTTTATCAGTTATTAAAAAATATTCTGTTTCTCCTGTCTTTTTAATTCTTCTTAAAATTCCAAAATTTTCAGGAAGATTTTTAATTTTTGTATTTTTAAAATAAAGTATTACCTCAGCAGAATCTGCTTTTCTACCTTTATGGTAAGTTATTAAATTCTTAAATCTATCAGCTCTCAACTTTTTTGCTGTAGTTTTTCCTAAAACAAATAATATAGCATCCACAATGTTGGATTTTCCTGAACCATTTGGTCCAACAATTGCTGTAAATCCCTCTGGAATTTCTAAACTTAAATTTTTAAAGGATTTAAAATTTTTTAGTTCTATTTTAGTTAGCATACCCACCAACCTGTATATTATTACAAAATTTTAATTTTTTATTAAATAGATTTTTAAAATTTTTTGCTTTTATTATAATGATTAAGGGTTAGATATATATTTTTATTTGGTGAAATTATGGTTGTAAAAAATATTTTAGAGGGAGCTAAAGTAGTATTAAACTTAGCAAGAGATTTAGTTAATAAAGAGGACAATAACCTAAAATTAGGATTTCCAGGAACATTATATAACCTACCTCTTATTTATGGTTTAACAGGTAAAAAAATTGAAAATGTTAGTCAGTTAAAAGAACTCTTAAATAGTTTAGAGATTAAAGAGGAGGAAACTTTAGAAAATGCTCTAAATGCAGGAATTGTTACATTAATATGTGCTGAGGCTTTAGAAGCTTTAAAATATGCCAAAAATCCAAATCCTTATAAAGAACCATATACAGGTTTTATTCCAGATGAAATATTAAGAGGTTTAGGGGTACCATTAGTTGAAGGAAAAATTCCTGCTATTTTTGTAGTTATTGGTAAAGTTGGAGATAAAGATAAATTAATAAAATTAATTGATGATATTAGAAAAAGAAATATTTTAGCTTTGTTTATTGGGGATATTGTTAAAGAGATGGATGAGGCAAATATTGAATATGGATTAGATAAATTGTTAGTTCCTGTTGGGGATGAAATTAGCTCTGCTGCTCATGCTGCTAATCTTGCAATAAGAGCTCCTTTAATTTTTGGAAATATTAAACCTGGCAATGTTGAGGAGATTATAGACTATTTAAAAAATAGAGTTCCTGCTGTTATCTTAGCACTTGGAGAAATTGATAATATAACTCTCTCAGCTGGTGCAGGATGTATAAAGGCAGGAATTCCAGTTATAACAGATAATGAAGTTCCAACAATCCCAGGAGCTTTAGAAAGTTCAGAAATTGATAATATTGTAGAAAATGCTTTAAAAATGAAAGGAATTGAGATTAAAGTTAAGGAATTTGATATTCCCGTATCAGTAGGACCAATGAATGAAGGAGAAAGAATTAGAAGGCCAGATATGTATGTAGAATTAGCTGGTCCTAAAAGTTTTGGGTTTGAGTTGGTTAAAGTTGGTGAAGCAGAGGATAAAATTGAAATCGTTGGT
>JAJRSC010000021.1 GCA_024278985.1 archaeon | reverse complement strand
TCATAAATTTCCTTAACTATTTAATTCCAAAAAATTTTAATTTTAAGCATATTGAAGGAAATTCTGATGCTCATATAAAGACAAGTTTAGTAGGAAATGAAAAAATAATAATTATTAAAGATAATAAACCTATTTTAGGGACTTGGCAAGGTATATTTTTTGCTGAATTTGATGGACCAAGAGTAAGGACAGTTATAATTAAAGTTATTGAATGTTAAGCTTTTTTAATATCTTATCAACTATTTTTAAAAATTCTTCTTTTGCCTTACAATCAATTTCTACCATAGGAATACCTTTTTCATGTGCCTCTCTTGCTTTTATATCTAATGGAATTCTTCCTAAAAAATCTATTCCAAATTCCTTACTTGCCTTTTCTCCAGCTCCTTTTCCAAAAATATAAACAAGTTTTCCACATTCAGGACAAATGAATCCTGACATATTTTCAATAATCCCTAATATTAGAACATTCAACATATTAGCCATAGTTATAGATTTTTTAACATCCATTAATGAAATTTCTTCTGGAGCAGTTACAATAATAGCTCCATCTAAAGGAATAGATTGCATAATAGTCAGTTGAACATCACCAGTTCCTGGTGGTGTATCTATTAATAAAAAATCTAACTCTCCCCAATCCACATCTGCTAAAAATTGCCTTATTGCTCCACTAACTTTAGGACCTCTCCAAATAACAGGAGTTTTTTCATCAGGAAGTAGATAAGATATTGACATAACTTTAATATTTCCTTTTTCAATTGGAATTATTCCATTTTTCCCTACCATTGGTTCTCCTTCAATTCCTAACATTTTGGGAATATTTGGACCATGAATATCAGCATCCAAAACTCCAACTTTAAAACCTTTTTTTGCCAAAGCAGCAGCTAAATTAACAGTAACTGTTGATTTTCCAACTCCTCCTTTACCACTTAATACAGCTATTTTATATTTTATTTTGCTCATTCTTTCTTTAATTTTGTTGTTTTGCATAGTTAATAAATCAGGACAGTTATTTTTTAAATTACATGTGTCACATTTTTTATTACATTCCATTTATATCCCCCTCTAAAATATTCTTTAATTCTTTTAAAAACTCATCAATTTCTTCCTTTTTTCCAATAGAAACTCTTATATATCTATTATTTAACCCATCAAATGATGAACAATCTCTAACAATAATACCTCTTTTTAATAGTTCTTCACAAACATAATCTGATGTATGATTTTTTAATTCTACCAATATATAATTTGCCTGAGAAGGATAGGCATTTATATTTTTTAATTTCTTTAATTCCTTATAAAGATATTCTCTAACTTTTATACCCTCCCTAACGGAAAAATTAAAAAATTCCTTATCTCTTAATGCCTCTATTGCTGCAACTTGGCTTAATCTTGTTAAGCTAAAAACTGGTTTAACTTTTAACATTTCATTAATTATTCTTTCATCTGCTACTCCATACCCTACTCTCATTCCTGCCAATCCAAAAACCTTTGAAAATGTCCTAAGAATTAAAATATTATCATATTCATAAATCTTTTTAGTCCAATCATACTCTTTTTTAGAATATTCAATATATGCATGGTCTATAACAACTAAAGAGTTCTCTGCTTCTTCAACTATCTTTTTAATATCCCTGTTTTTTATAATATTTCCAGTTGGATTATTTGGACTACAAAGAAAAATAACCTTTGTTTTGTTAGTAAGATTGGATAATACACTATCTACATCCAACTCAAAATTGTTCTCATATCTATAACATCCAAATTTTATTTTTGCTCCATATATATTAGCTAAAACTCTATACTGAGTAAATGTTGGAATTGGAATAATTACCTCATCATCTTTATCAACAAAGGTCTTAAAAATAACATCTAATATTTCATCAGCCCCATCACCACCAACAATAATATTTTTTTTCTCAACATCTAAAAACTTACTCAACTCTTCCATAAGTATTGGATTTATTGGTTCTGGATATTGATGAATATTTTTAATTTCTTCTAAAATTTTATCCTTTATTTTTTCACTTGCACCCCAAGGGTTTTCATTGGAACTGAGTTTAATAATCCTCTTTAGATTATATTTCCTCATAATCTCTTCTTTAGTCTTTCCAGGAACATAGGGTTTTAGATTTTTTAAATATTCTTTTGGTTTCATATTTATCTCACCAAAAATAAAAAATATTTTTAGATGTTAATATAGGTTTATAAATTTTAGAGGTGATAACTTTGAGAGTAACAATTTTAATTTTACTGTTGATAATGATAAATTTATGCTATGCAATAACAGACCCTATAATTGTAGTTAATAAATCAACTCCTGATTATATCAATGCTAAACCATTATTAGACAAATTTTATAACTACTATAAAATAAACACCCATAATAATACAACAGAGATTATAAAAAAATCAACAGAGTATATTTTTTCCAACAATAACTATTTAAATGTTGATGATATTATTATATATTATAATAAAACAATATTTACAAAAATAAAAATTCCTATATACATTCTTTAAAGATATTATAAAAATTATTCTTTAGAATTTAAAGATAAATATTTATTATTAAAATCAGATAATTTTAAAGATATCTATACAAACTACTCATTTAAATATAATAATTGTACAGTTAAAGTAATTTTAGTTTCTTTAGATGGTAATAGTGTTATTATTAATATTAGTAATCAAAATCATTCAGAAGAGGTAAAGATTAATAAAAATGAAACAAAATATACTAAATATTTTGCCATAGAATTTGTTTCATATGAAAATAAAATTTTTCATTTTAAAGTATATGACATTAAACTTATAAGAGAAAATGATAATTTTCTTGGTTTTAAAGTTAAAGATATTTCATCAAAATATATAACATTAGAATGTAATAATAAAATATTAAATTTAACATTTGATAATTGTGAATATATAATTAAATATATTAAGAAATATTATAATATGAACTATTTTAAAATTGTAAAAATAAATACTATAATCTCAAATAATTATCCTATTAATTTTGGAGATATAAATATATTAAAAATTAATAATTCAATAAAAATATTTTATAAAAATAAACCTATAAATGACACTACTATCTATATTGGAGAAAATAAGATAATTGGAACAAATTTATTTAATACAGATAGAGATATTATTTTAATTGGTGGTCCTGTAGTTAATAAATATGTTAGAGACCTCATAAAAAAAGGATTAATAATTAATATATCTAACACATATCCAGGAAAGAACAAGGGAGTGATTATAAAAATTAAAAATCCTTATTCATCTGGTAATATCTATATATTAGCTGGTTCAGATAGATGGGGCACTAAAAAAGCAATTGATACATTTATTAAAAATTCTTCAATTTTAGACAATAAAAAAATGATATTTGTTAATTAGAATCTTTTTAAAATATAATCTAAGATTTTAAATATTCCCAAATCTTTATTCTCAAAAAATTTTAAAAGTTTATTTATTATTTCTGGTTCTTTTCTATATGGAGCAATAAGATTTTTTATCATCATTATTTTAAATCCCTCAGATTTTACCATTTTGTCTATAAATACAATCTTAGCTATTAAATTGTCTATAATATATTCTTTTTCAATATTATTTTTCATATAAATCTACCTAAATCTCTATAAATTATAATATTACTTAAGTATTATATAAATATATATTATGTATATTATGGTGTATGCTATTATGTAGGTTAATACCTTTAAGGTTTATATAAAAAAACAACAATAATCCCCAAAATCATTAAGGTTATAAACACCATAAAATTACTAATTGGAACAGTATATGGTTCAGATATTTGTGCATTACTTAAAACATAATAGGGAGAGTAATTACCTTTTTTTAAATATCCTTTAATTTTCAATATATTTTTACCATTTCTTAGATACTTACTTACATTTAAAGATACACTTTTTTTATAATTTCCAGAACCATCATTTGAGTCATCAATAATATAAATTAAATTTTCATTTAGATATATTTCTATTTTCATACTTTTATTTATATTACCATAATGATTAAAGGAGAATATATAAGAATAATTTGCTTTATCAATATAAAATTCTTTCATATACA
Organism: archaeon; assembly: GCA_024278985.1. GTDB lineage: Archaea > AGJL01 > Methanococci > Methanococcales > Methanocaldococcaceae > Methanocaldococcus. Next base: position 39,667 of record JAJRSC010000021.1, on the reverse strand, counting down.
TAGGATTAGTTACATTTAATTTTATATATCCAAAATTGTAAGAATAACTAATATTAATACATAAAAAGAGTAAGAAAAATATTAAATATTTTTTCATTTTTTCATATTTTTTAGTTGTCTTTTTAACATTCTTCTATATTTTCCCCATCTATCTTCTAATGAGAATCTTGGAGGTTTAACAGTTCCTGTTTTTTCTCCACAAATTGGACAGATATCTTTTAATGTGTAATAGTTACATTTATAACATTTCTTAATTTTCATTATTTTCCCTTATTACTATTTTTTTATCTTTTGATGGAATAATCTTTATTTTAGCATTTTTGTAGTCATTATATAATGTTCTACCTTCAAATAGCCTATCCAAAAAAATTGCTAAAGCAGCCACTTCAGAATGTGGTTGATTGCCAATAGATATATTATAATCTGCTAACTCATATACCTCTTTAGGAACTTTTTCAGCACCTATAATAACCAAAATATCTTTATCTTTAAATTCATCTCTTATTTTTGGCATATATTCATTTACATTTGCTCCATACATAGTTAAATGAATAACAATTCCCCTTTCTTTAAAATCCTTTATATATTTTTTCCAATTTTTTACAACCTCAAATTTAAAATCTCCACCCCATGTATTAACAATTTTCTCAACACTTTTTTTTACAGATTCATCTTCAACAGTAAATATTATCTTCTTAGCCCCTAAAGCCCTTGCTGTTAAAGCAACATGTGTTGAAATTCTTTTATCTCTCTCTAATCTATGTCCCAATCTCAGGACTTCAACAACTGGCATCCTTCCCCAACACAAGTTTTAATAATGTTCCCATCAGGATAAAACTCTTTTATTGTTTCTATTATATCCTCTTCTTTTTCAGGTTTTGGTAAAATTAAAATTGAAGGTCCTGAGCCAGAAATAGTTATTCCTAAACAGTTATCTTTTATTTTTTCTTTAAATTTAAAATAGTTAGGGATTAATTTTCCTCTAACTGGCTCAATAATATTGTCCATCATTAAACATTTTCCAAATAGTTTATAATCTTTCTTAAATAAACTATAAACCATAGTTGAAGCATATGATAGATTATTTATCATATCCTTTAAATTAACTTCCTTAGGAATTATCTTTCTTGCCTCTTCAGTTTCTATTTTTATATTTGGAACAACAACTATTATATCAAAATTAATATCTTTTATATTATAAACACTTAAAGGATTTTGTGTTACTATAGTAAATCCTCCATAAATTGCTGGAGCAACATTATCATAATGTCCAACTTCTCCATATCCTGCATATCTTACTAAATCCAATTTAGATAAATTTAAATTAAAAAGTTTATTAATTCCATAAGCAACTCCAGCAGCTGAAGCAGCTGAACTACCTAATCCACTACCTCCTTTAATACCTTTTTTTATTTTAATATATAATCCACTATCAATATTAAAATCACTTAGCATTTTTTTGGCAACAATTCCTGCAGTATTTTTATTAATATCTGTTGGGATATCTGAAATATCTACTTCAATCTTTATCTCATTATCCTCAATTTCTTTAATCTCTATAATATCATAAGGCTCTTTTAAACATAATCCAAAAACATCAAAACCAACTCCAAGATTTGCAGAAGTACATGGAGAATAAATTTTCATAAGTTATCCCAAAAAAATTTTTTATTATTGTTTTTTACCCTCTTCATATTCTTTATCTATAATTAACTCAATACAACCAGTACCTAAGAATATTGGCTTACCAACTATAACATTCTCAATAACTCCCTTTAAATTATCAACTTCTCCTTTTTCAGCAGCAGAATATAAATGTTTAACAGTCTCCTCAAATGCAGCTCTTGCAAGAACTGATTTCTTCTCTCCAGCAACTCCTGTTCTACCAATTGCCTTAACTATACCATCAGCTGTCATCATATCTGCAACAATCATTAAATGTCTAATATCTACCTCTAACCCCTGATTTTCTAATGTACTTTTCATTTCATTAATTATTGCATTTCTTGCTGCTTCTATTCCTAAAACTTCCTGAATTTCTATTATATTGTTGGTTGTAGTCCTTCTATAGTCTACTCCTTCAATATTTAACACTTCTTTTAAATTAGAACCTTGAGTATAAAGGACATACTCTTTTTTACCATTTATTTCTTCTTCTTTAACTAATACTCTTTTAATCCCGGGAATTCCTTTTAAATGAATGGATTTAACTTTTGGTATTCTTTTTCTTAGAGATTTAACACTTGGTGTTTTTATTTTTAAATATAATGTATATCCTTCCACATCAATTTTAACCTTAACCTTCTTTTTAATAGCTTCAATAATTTCATCTACTGTTAAGTCTCTATCTTCTAAGATTTTCTCATCTAATTCTACTTTAATAGCATTTTTCCATAAATCAATACTTATATTTTTAGATACATTCTCTAAAGTTAAACTTTCTATTTCTTTAGCAATTTTTTCAGCTAATTCTCTATTATCTGGCTCCATTAAAAAGATTTTCATTATTGGAGTTGATGGTTCTTTTCTTGCATCCACTATTTCTATCATTCTTGGCAAACCAAGGGTAACATTAAGCTCAGCAACTCCTGCATAGTGGAATGTTCTCATAGTGTTATGTGTTAAAATTCCCTCAAAGGTTGTAAAGGTTTCTAAACCTTCAACACTTATATCATAAACATATTCTTTATTATACTCAATTTCTTTTATTTCAACAATCTCATCCCAAATTATGTCACTATCAACTGCCTTTTTTAATACCCAAAATTCTTTAATTTCATTAATATTTATGTTATTTTTATTAGCTAACTCTTTTATTCTATCTAAATGTCTTTTTAGTTTTACTCTTTTAATTTTCTGCTTTCTTTCATATAACTTTAAAATTATCTCTGGATAATTAACCATTTTTCCTAATTTAGTTAAAGCATTTCCTATTTCTGGAATTGTATCATTATAGCCTTTAATATTATTTAAAGCCCTTTCTAATTCTAACCTTTTATTTTCAATTGAAAAGTTTATTTCTTTATAAAACCTATCAATTTCTGGAATTGTTAGATAATAATTATTTTTAATCTTTGATTTTATACTGAATATGTTAAATCTTGCTAACAATAAAGCTAATCCATCAATTAAATCCTTAGAATTTGATGATATAATAATTCCTCTACCATTTACATACCCAGACAAATCAAAGAATCCTCTAAGTAGTCCTCTAATAAACTCCTTATTAGCTCCAAATACAAAATCATCAATTTTCTTATATAAATTTCCAAACTTAGATAAGAATTTGGTTAATTCAGGAGAATATATTCTAATATCTTCCCCAATTGAATAATTAAAATTCATTTTATTAGTAAATTCTATAACTTTTTTTGCTATTTCATCATCAATATTTTTTATAGTTATAGTATTATTTTCAAGTTTTCCATTTGCTAAATAAACACCAATAAAGTAACCAAAGTTATAATCCAACTTTATAGAATTTTGTGGATGATTTGAAATATTTATTGCTTCAACACAATTCGCTGGAATAAACTTTACAACTGGAATTTTATCCCCAATTTTTAACTCACTACCTTTAACAGGAACTATTTTATTATCTTTTCTTATAACAAATGAATGGTAAGGTGTTGCTACTATACTTCTACCTGACTTTGTTTTTATTTTAATTAATTTTTTATTGTGTTTGTGTCTTATACAGCTTAATATCTTTTTCCAATGAACTTTTTCATCTTGGTCAATACTTAGGGCATATATTTCAATTGGTAAGTCACAAACATCACTTTCATTAACTTTTTCAAATCCATATTTTTCTATCATCTCATCTACTAATTTTCCAATTTCAACAACTTTAATATAGTCTCCTTCTTTGATGATAATTTTCTCTTCATATGGTAATGACATTTGAGTACCTGGCTCTCCAATTGATTGAGCTGCAATTATTCCAACTGCCTCAAAAGGTTCAATCTGTGCCTTTTGATACATATACAGAACTTCATGAATTATTTCATCAATAATTTCCTCTTTTAAATTTTCTTTGCTTAATTTTTCATATAATTCTTCTTTTATCTTTTTTGGAAGAGGTAAATTTTCAATTTTTTCCTTTAATTCCATAATAATCCCTCTTTACAAATATTTATAAATTTTTTTAATTTTATTTTTAAAATTGTTATACTTCTCCTCAAATATTTCATTTATTTCTTCTATAATTGCTCCAGTAGGACATGCTTCAATACAGTATTTTTTATTATATTTATAACAGTTATCACACTTTATAGCCACTTTATCTATTTTTATAGCTCCAAATGGACAAACAGATAGGCATAAACCACATCCTATACAAATATTTTCATCTATAATTATATTGTTATTTTCCCTAAAAATATCTTCAACTGGACAAACCTTTATACAAGGTGCATTTTCACAATGAAAACATTTTATAGGAATATCTAAAAAAATAATTGCATTCTTTGGACATGCCTCAATGCAATTTTTACATTTAATACACTTACTATAATCAATCATAAAACAACCTGGAGTAATTTATAATACTACATAATAAAAAAAAAGAGATATAAAAAGATTATTCTATATCTATCTTAGCAGGAATAGTTACTGCATTTATAACATTTTTTTCTCTATGCTTATAATCTACTTTTAATTTTTTAAATATATCTAAAATATCCTCTCTTCTTTTCATGACTATATCTGTTAAATCAACTAAAGCCAATGAATTTTTAGAGCATGCCTTTACACATACAGGTTCTTCTCCATTACATAATATACATTTATAAGCTTTATCATCCATTGTTATAGCTCCAAATGGACATGCAATAGCACAAAGACCACAACCAATACAAGTTTCTTCATCTAAATACACATATCCATCTTTAAAGTATATTGCTTCAACTGGGCAAACCTCTTTGCATGGAGCAGCAGCACAATGTTGGCAAACTATAGGTAAATATTTTTTATCTTTCTCATATATCATTATTCTTGCAACTTTGTTTTTTTCTTGACATGCTCTTACACAGTCACCACAATTATTACAAAAATCATTAATCATCATGATTTTTTTCATAAATATACACCTCCTTTAATCTAACCCTAACATTTTACATCTTTCATCAACATATTTTTGTAAAATCTCAATATCTTCATCAGTCAAGTGTCTAAATCTTTTCTGTCTTTTGATATATTCTTTTAATGGTTTTCTTTTTGGAGGTTTATAGGTTATTTTTAATTTACCATTTTCTATTTCAAACAGTGGAAAAACACCTGTCTCTACTGCTAACCTACCAATCTCAATGGTTTCATTGGCAGGAAAACCCCACCCAACAGTACATGGCTGTAGAACATGGATAAATTTAGGTCCTTCAATAGACAATGCCTTTTTAACCTTCTTCATAAAATCAGTTGGGTAGGAAATACAGGCTGTTGCAACATAAGGAATTCCATGGGCAGCCATAATAAATGGCATATCTTTTTTAGGTCTATCTTCTCCTTTACTATATTTCCCTGGTGGTGAGGTTGTTGCAGATGCAAATAATGGTGTTGATGAACTTCTTTGAACTCCAGTATTCATATACGCCTCATTATCATACATAATATAAAGAATATTATGTCCTCTTTCCATTGCTCCACTTAATGATTGAAATCCAATATCAGCAGTTCCTCCATCACCTGCTATAACAATAACATTAATTTTTCTATCCTTATACATACCTCTTTTTCTTCTTAAAGCTTTTATTGCAGCTTCTATCCCACTTGCAACTGCTCCAGCATTCTCAAATGCTACATGTATCCAAGGTACTCTCCAAGCAGTTTCTGGATAAGGTGTAGAAAAAACTTCTAAACATCCTGTAGGAGTAACTACAATACTATCTTTTCCAGCAACCTTTAAAACCATTCTTGCAACCATTGCTGCGCCACAACCAGAGCATCCTCTATGTCCTGGACCGAAATATTCTTCTCTTGGATATTTTGGCTGTTTCATAATTAACCCCAATTAGTATTTATTTAATCCTATCCATTTAGTTGTATTTTCTTTAGATTTTTCTACATGGTTTATAATTTCTTTTATATGCTCTATCTTGATATCTCTTCCACCTAATCCAACAATATAATTACAGATTTTTTTATCTTTAATTGTTGCATTAATATCCAACCCTAAACTTCCCATATCAAAACCAAAACAAACATTTTTATCAAGAACTGCAATATTTTCAGCATCTTTTAAGGCTTTTTTTATTTCCTTTTTTGGGAATGGTCTGTAACATCTAACTTTAACCAATCCTACATCTTTACCTTCTTTTTTTAGGTTATTAATAACATGCTTAACAGTTCCACAAACAGAACCCATAGCCACTAAAACAGTATCAGCATTATCTAAATTATAACATTCTATTAATCCATCTCCATATTCTCTTCCAAACAATTTTTTATACTCTTTATTAACTTTCTTAATAATCTTAACTGAGTTATTTATAGCATCATTTAATTGTTTTCTTATTTCCATATAGTATTTAGGTACCCCAACAGGTCCAACAGTTACAGGTTTGTCAGGATTTAATGAATAGTGAGGAGGTTCATAAACACCCAAATATTCTTTAACATCTTCTTCATCAGGTAGAACAACAGGTTCATATGTATGTGACAATATAAAACCATCTAAATTAACCATAACAGGCAAAAGGACATCTTTATCTTCAGCTATTTTAAATGCTTGAATAATAGTGTCTAATATTTCCTGATTATCTTCAACATATAACTGAATAAATCCAGTATCTCTTTCTGATATAGAATCCTGATGGTCACACCATATATTTATTGGAGCTGATAATGCTCTATTAACATTTACTAAAACTATTGGTAATCTTAAACCACTTGCAATGTATAGGATTTCATGCATTAATGCTAAACCTTGTGAAGATGTTGCTGTAAAACTTCTTGCTCCTGTAGCTGAAGAACCAATTATTGCAGAAATTGCTGAATGTTCACTTTCAGCTTTAATATATTCAGCATTAAGTTCTCCATTGGCAATAAATTCAGCAATTTTTTCAACACATTCAGTTTGTGGAGTAATTGGATAAGCAGCAACAACATCAACATCAGCCAACCTTACAGCTTCAGCAGCTGCATAGGTTCCTCTTGTTATGATAGTTTTCAAAATTTCACCTTATTTTTCTTCTCTTTTTGAAGTTATTGCTCCAACAGGACACTCTGTTTTACAAATTAAGCATCCTCTACAATAATCATAATTAATTCTAAAGTTTCCATTTTAATCTTCATAAATAGCAGGTTCAGGGCAAAATATATAACAAATTTCACATTTAATACACTTTTCAATATCTAATATAGGTCTAAAAGTTCTCCATCCTCCAGTTTTGTTTTTAACAGCATTTCCTGGTTCAAATATAACCGCTCCAATAGTTACCATTATTCTTCACCAGATATAGTTTTATAAGCTAATTCAGCTGCTTTAACATTTTTTTCTCCTAATTTTCCTGGAAATCTATGTAAAATAGCTTTTTTAACTGATTCTAAGCTAACTAATTTAGTAGCTCCAGCAAAAGCTCCAACCATAGCAGTATTTTCTATAGGAACTCCAAGAGTTTTAAGAGCAATATCTGTGGCATCTATACAGTAAATATTTTTACAATCTAAATTAAGTTCCTCCTTACTTTTAACAGTATTTATAATAACTGCACCATCCTCTTTTAATCCCTCTAAAACATTGACAGTATTTAAAAGAGAAGCATCAATAATAACAACATAATCAGGTTCATAAATTTGACTTCTTAATAAAATTTTTTCTTTATCTAATCTTGTAAATGCCATAACAGGAGCTCCTCTTCTTTCAACACCAAAAAATGGAAATGCCTGACAATAATATCCATCAAAAAAAGCAGCTTCTGCTAATAATTGAGCAGCAGTAACAACACCCTGCCCTCCTCTACCATGAAATCTAATTTCAATCATGTAATCCCTCTTATATAATTTAATTTATCATTATTAATCATTATAAATTATATAAAAACTTTTTTAATATTCGTCATTTAACGAAAATAATTATATCGAGCAAGGAGGGAAAATATGATAGAAATAGATGGAAGTTATTTAGAAGGAGGAGGGCAAATATTAAGGACAGCAATAGCATTATCTGCACTATTAAATAGGCCTGTTAAAATTTACAATATTAGAAAAAAAAGAAAAAAACCAGGATTAAAGAAACAGCATATTGCCTGTATTAAAGCAGTTAAAAAATTGTGTAATGCAGACGTAGAGGGATTATATGAAGGTTCTGATGAGGTAGTATTTATTCCTAAAAAGTTATCTTCAAAAAGTTTTAAAATAGACATTGGTTCAGCTGGAGCAATATCATTGGTAATACAATCACTTTTACCTTTATCTTTAGGAATAAATAAGATATGTGAATTTAAAATTATTGGAGGAACTGATGTTAAATATGCACCTCCTATTGACTATACAAAAAATATTACCTTAAAAATTCTTAAAAATTTTGGAATTAAAACAGAAATAACTATAAGAAGAAGAGGATTTTATCCAGAAGGTGGAGGAGAAGTTATTTTTAAAATGTATCCATCAACAATAAAACGTATAAATTTGGTTGAACATTCAAAAGTTAATATTGTTGAAGGTATTAGCTATATACAAAATTTACCTATTGAAATTGCTAAAAGAATGAGAAAAAGAGCAGTTGATATATTAAATAAAAATTCTCTAATACCAAATATAAAAATTGAAGAATCTAAAGGTATCTCAACTGGGGCAGGAATAGTTTTATGGAATGATACTATTGGAAGTAGTTATTTAGGAGAAAAAGGTTTAAGGGCTGAAATTGTTGCTGAAAGAGCTGTTAATAACATTATAAAAGAAAGACAGACAGAGATGGCTTTAGATAAATATATGGGTGACCAAATAATTCCTTTTTTAGGTTTTGGAAGAGGAAAAGTTGGAGTTTCAGAAATAACTAACCATACAAAAACAAATATATGGGTTGTTGAGAAATTCTTAGATGTTAAATTTAAATCTGAAAAATATGGAAAAGGTTGGATTATTTATACATTGGAATGATATAATTTATAGTTTATTAAAGCTAAGAGATAATTTTGTCAGTTAATAAAAATGAACTATTCTAAAACATAGAATAAATTATACTTCCAATTATTATCCACCATATTAACATGGAGAAAGAGTTTAATGTTCTTTCATTTATAATCCATCCTAATATATCACCAAATCTTTTAATAAATTTATTTTTACTCTCTCTAAATAGTTCTGGGAGAGAATTCCAAACATGGAATCCATCTAAAGGAACAGCAGGAAGTAAGTTAAAAAGAGCTAATAAAAAATTAAAGTAGTATGTCCAATAAAGAGTTGAAAGTAGATAACTTAAATATCCTGATGGACTTACCAATATTCCTATTTTTCCCTCTGGAGAAGATTTTATATTAAAACTTAATATTTTTCCATCTCTAATAACCTTTACATTGTATATTTTATTTGGCTCTATTTTGTTGGCTACCTCTTTAAAATCTTCAAAACTATTTATTTTTATTCCATTTATCTCATAAATAATATCTCCTGGTTTTAAGTATTCTTTTGCTGGAGAATAAACATTTAAAATTTTAATTTCTGTTGGAATATTGTAAGAAATATTTAATAACAATATTGAGATAACAAATATAAACAAATTTGCCATAGGACCTGCTGAAGCAACGATTCCTCTAATTTTTTTATTTGTCTCTTTAAACTTATCATCTAACTCAACAAATGCCCCCAATGGTATGCCTAATAAAAAAATTAGTCCAGTACTTTTTATATTTATATTATATGCTCTTGCAAGAATTCCATGAGCTAATTCATGGACAGTTATGGCTATTGTTAAAGCTATTAATCCAGGAATCCAAGGAATTACATTACCAAACAAAAATATAATTGGTTTTCCAGCAGATTTTGGAATATTTCCAAAAAGTAGATTTATAGCAAATAATATAATATTTATCATCATATATAAACCTAAAAATGCACATATTGGAATAAAATAAACTCCAATTTTTTTCCAAAATTTATATTTACCAAATTTTTCAATAACTTTCATTCCTATCTTAGTTCTTAAAATTCCAAATACTCCTCCATAAACTTTTAAATTAATTTTTTCTCTAATACAATACATTATAATCCATAATAAAATAGCAAATATTAAAATTAATCTTGATTCCAAATAATTCACCTTTTAAAAACTGAATAAACTAATAAAGGGAATAATATTGTTGCATCTCCAAATACTTGGACATAATTTGCTTTTTGTCCAATTTTTCCCCAACTTATACCCTCTTCTGGAGGAGCACCACTTAAAGAACCATCCCATGGTATTGCTGTTGTTATATATATTGCATAGTCAGTTCCTTCTCTAAATAGATTAGCATTAATAACTGCATGCTTTGGAAGTGAGCCACCTAAAACAATACATGCTGTTTTTTTTGCATTTATTGCTAAATCATTTAGCTTTACAATATCATCAGCAATATCTATTTTTAATTTTTTATCTTTCTTATACTTTTTATAAAAATAGAGCATATCTCCAATAGAGCCATCTGTTATAGCAGGGCAAAATATTGGAATATTATTTTTATATGCCCAGTAAAGGATAGATTTCTCTTTTTTTTCCTTTGGTAGTTTTTTATCTAAAAATTCTCCTAACTTATAGCAAAATTCACTTGCAGTTATCTCCTCAATACTATCAAAAAATTCCATCATATACTTCTCAAATTCTATATATCTGTCATTTGGAACAAAGATATTTCCAATTCTATTTATTCCCTTCTCTCTCAACAATTTTCCATTAATATTCCAATCTCCTAAAATAAAAGGTTTTAAACATTTTATAAAATCTTCTTCAACTCCTCCGGCAGTTGTTACTATTACATCAACCTTTTTATGTTTAACTAAGTAGGCAATGATTTCTCTTAAACCAGAACTTACTATATTTGAAGTATAAGCAAAAAATATAGTTATATCTTCTCTCTCTTCTTCAATTTTTTCCCAGATTTTAATAGCCTTACCTAATTCTGATGCCTGAAAACCAATCTTTATATAATAATTTTTTATAATATCTTCCAATGTAATATTATCCTCTAACCATGGACCTTCTATTTCTATTCCTTTAATCTCTTCACTTTGCTTTAAAACTATATCCTTAGGATTCATAAATAAAACCTCTCTCCAGAAACAGAATATTTTAGGACTTTATTATCTTTATTATCTATCAATAACTTAGCTAAAGATGGAGATGTATGAAGTTTATATATTGTTGTTGTAATTCTTGGGTTGATATCCACTACATATATATCTTCATTTACAATAACATCAACACCAACATATCCAAACAATCCAGGAATCTTTTTTACAGCCTTTTTAACTTCATTAAAAATTTCTTCTTTTCTATTATGGAAAATATTTACTTCAGCCCCTTTAAAACCATTATTAATAAACTGCCTATTTAGTGATAAAAAATAAATTTTATTTTCTCCAACAATTAAAGAGACGGATAATGTTTCTCCATCAACATACTCCTGAATTATATAATTTTCATTTACAAAATTATACTTTCCTCCACATCCATCTCTCTTTTTAATAACATACTTCCCTAAATAAGTGTTTGGCATTTTTACAGTATCTTTTAAAGTTAAATATGATAGATATTTATCTCCAGCTATTTTAACACCATTAGATGATGACCCTAAATTTTTAATTTTATTTTCCTCTAAAATTTTGGTTAAATTATATAATATATTTTCTTCTTCTGGAGCAATAATTAATGCATAATCTATATAATTATTCTTTATAATTTCCTCCAATATATTTTCAAGATGTTCATTTCCTTCTACTATAGTTAAATTATTATTTATTTTATATCTATGAATGAATTGTTTATCTAAAATTGTGATAACCTCCCCTAAATTTAAAAACTGCTTTAAAAGAGTATTATACATTAAAGAACCTTCTTTTAGTATTTGCTTATCATCATACCCAACTGCTAAGGCAAACTCAAAAAATAATATTTTCATAATATCAGCAATAATTCCCTTGCTATTTTTGCAGCAGTAATTGCAGTTATATTGGCAATATCATAAATAGGGGCAACCTCAACAATATCAAAACCTATAATATCCAAATCTTTAAAGAGATATAAAGAATTAAATAACTCTCTACTTGAATATCCTCCAGGTTCAGGAGTTCCTGTTCCTGGGGCATAGGCAGGGTCTAATACATCAATATCAACAGTTAAATAAACAGGTAAATTTAGCTCTTTTATATATTCTATATCTTCCTTAGATGGTAATGTAGATTTTAAATATATGTTATTCTTTTTTATAAATTCCCACTCCTCTTTATCTCCACTCCTTATACCAAACTGAAATACTTTATTATTTATTTCTCTGACTCTTCTCATTACACAGGCATGAGAAAATTTATTTCCTAAATATTCATCTCTTAAATCTGCATGAGCATCAAATTGAACAACAACAAAATCATCATATTCTTCTTTTATTCCTTTAACTATAGGATAAGTTATAGAATGTTCTCCCCCAAATATACATATTTTTTTATTGTCTTTTAAGATTCTTTTAACTTCATTCTCAATCATATTAAAAATATCTTTTTGAGAACCATATATATCTAAATCCTTTAAATCACAAAAATTTATTTCTGTTAAGTCCTTATCTAAAATAGGGCTATAACTCTCCAATCCCCATGATGCTTCTCTTATAGATTTACCTCCATCTCTTGCTCCAGGTTTAAAGGATGTAGTTCCATCATAGGGTATAGAAAAAATAACAATATCAGCATTTGAGTAGGTTGAGTCAGCAAGCATATACGTGCTTAAATCTATGAACATTATTCTACTACCTCCTTTAAAAACTTAGGTGTTGCTAAAAATATTCCTTTATGAACTTTTTCATCATAATATTTTGTATCCATATTTTTAATTTTATTTTTTATATGTTCTTCATCTACCTCCAAAGGATTATATTTTTTAGATGCCAATGTAAAGCTCCACATACCACTTGGATATGTTGGCATTGGGTAAAGATATGGCATAATTATTTTAAATCCTGCCTCTTTTAGATAATTAACAATATTTTTAATTAATTCTAAATCATATAATGGACTTTCAGTTTGCTGAACCATTAAACCATCTTCCTTTAAACATTTAAATATATTTTTATAAAATTCTTTCTCAAATAATCCCTTAGCTGGCCCAACAGGGTCAGGACAATCAACTATAATAACATCATATTTTTTATCTGTCTCAGCAACATACTTAATACCATCAGTTATAATAAGATTTACTTTTTCATCATCAATTTTACAACTTAATTTAGGAAGATATTTTTTACATGCCTCAATAACCATTTCATCCAACTCTACAAAATCAACATTTTCAACACTTTCATGTTTTAATACTTCTCTTACAGTTCCTCCATCTCCTCCTCCAATAACTAAAACATCCTTAGGATTTGGATGAGTAAAGAGGGGAATATGGGAAATTAACTCATGATAGATAAACTCATCTCTTTCAGTTGTTTGGAAAGTATTATCTAAGATTAAGACCCTACCAAAATCATAAGTATCTAATATGGCAATCTCTTGATATTTAGATTTTCCTTTAAATAAAATATCTTTAACCCTTACAGAAAAAGCAATATTATCATTATGAACTTCAGAAAACCATAAATCTAATTTCAAATTTTATCCCCCTCCTCTATTCTTATACCTCTTTTTAAATCTAATATTTCAATATGTTTTGGCTTTAAGAACTCTTTTATTATTGGTACTGCTTTTATTGGTTCAACATGTTCTCCACAGGTAAAGATATCCATAGCCGCATAACCTAACTCTGGCCAGGTGTGGATTGATATATGGCTCTCTGCTAAAACTGCAACACCTGTAACTCCTTGTGGTGAAAATTTATGTGTTTTTGTACAAATTAATGTTGCACCACATGCGTTAACACAGTCATTTAACATTTTTCCAATTCCTTCTTCATCATCTAATGCTTTGTTATCACATCCCCATAATTCTAAGATAATGTGTTTTCCTAAATATCTTATCATCTTATCACCTCTTTATTTTTATACCATAAAACTACTCCTGCAAAGGCACAACCAATTTTTTCAACTATATGCTCAACTGCAATACTTTCAATTTTTTTAATTTCCCAACCTCTCATTTCAAATCCATATTTAGCCATATCTCTAACTTTCTTTTCAGCTTCTTTTTTGGAACATTTTCCACTAAATTCCATTATTAATCCACATAAATTTTCATCCTTAGGAACAGCAACAGAAACTGCTGCAGATATTAACTCTCCAGGTTCTTCGCTAATTATTGCTCCATATGCAACAGGAACTAATGAACCCATGGGAATTTTTGGGAGAGGTGTTATTTCAGCTCTTGGAGGCATAATACTACTAATTTTAATAAGGTTGATATTTCCAACTCCTGCATTTAATAAAGCTCTATCAAAGGCATTTAACTCTGTTTCTCCTTCTCCACTACCTGCTGTTAAAGAAACTGTGTTTGGCAATTTTTCCATAAAATTCAGCCCATTCATCATTTCTCCTCCAGATTTTCCAGATTATTATTATATTATCAAAAATTAACTATTAATATATAAATAACTCATAAGATTTTTATCATAACTATAAAATACTCATATTTAAAATATTAGGTAGTAAAAATAACAAATATTTTATAGTATTTCAAATAAAAATAAGAAATTATCAGATTTTACAAATTTTTACAAAAAATTTATGGGCTTTTTTAGTTTTAGATTTGGTGAAATAATGTTAATGGTTGAAGTAAAAAATTTAACTAAATATTTTGGGAATAAAAAGGTTCTAAATAATATATCTTTTGAAGTTTATAAAGGTGAAGTCTTTGCTTTTTTAGGACATAATGGAGCAGGTAAAACAACAACTTTAAGAATTTTGGCAGGAATTATAAAAGATTATGATGGAATTGTTAATATTTATGGAACTGTCGGATATCTTCCTGAAGAGAGGGGTTTATATAAAGAGGAAACTGTTAAATCAATATTAAAATTTTTTTGTGAGCTTGCTGAGGTATCTTTTGATGAAATATTACATTGGATTGATAGATTAAACCTAAATAAATATTTAGATTATAAGATAAAAGAACTTTCTAAGGGTAACCAACAGAAAGTTCAAATTATCATTTCATTAATTAAGAATCCTGATATAGTTATATTAGATGAACCTTTTTCTGGGTTAGATGTAGTTAATGTTAGAGTTCTACTTGATATAATTAATGAACTTAAAAAAGATAAATCTATTATTATCTCATCTCATAGATTAGAGCATGTAGAAAAGGTATGTGATAGAGTGGCTATATTAAAAGAGGGGAATATTGTTTATTATGGAAAATTAAAATTCAGAGAAAAGGTATATATTGAGATTCTTGATAATGGAAAAATCTTAAAAAAGGAAGTTAATAAAAATGAAGCTATAAATATTTTAAGAGAGATGCCTGAAAAAGTAGTTAAATATGAAGTTAAATATTCCCTTGAGGATATATTTTTAGAACTAATTTAAAAGGTGAAACTTTGATAGTACATCCAATAGATTATAGATATGGAACTGAAGAAATGAAAAAAATCTGGGATGAAAAAAATAAGATAGATAAGATGCTAAAGGTTGAGGGTGCATTGGCAAAGGCACAGGGAGAACTTGGAATAATTCCAAAAGAAGCATCTGAAATTATATATAAGAAGGCATCAATTAAATATGTTTCTGTAGAGAGAATAAAAGAAATTGAAAAAGAAATAAAACATGATGTTATGGCATTAGTTAGAGCTTTAGCAGAAGTGTGTGGAGATGCTAGGGAGTATGTTCATTTTGGGGCTACTTCAAACGATATTGTTGATACATCCAACTCTCTACTAATTAAAGAAACTTTGGAGTTAATTGAGAAGAGATTAAAGGAACTTTTAAAAATCTTATTAGAGAAAGCTGAGGAACATAAATATACTGTTTGTGTAGGAAGAACTCATGGACAGCATGCAATTCCCACAACATATGGAATGAGATTTGCCCTTTGGGCATCTGAAATATATAGACATCTTGAAAGATTGGAAGAACTAAAAAAAAGAGTTCTTGTTTCTAAAATGACTGGTGCTGTTGGAACATGTGCTGCTATGGGTGAGAAAGGTTTAGAAGTTCATAAAAAGGTTGCTGAAATTCTTGGTTTAGAACCTGATTTAATAACTAATCAAGTTATTCAAAGAGATAGACATGCAGAATTTATTAATTTTATGGCATTAATTGCCCAAACTTTAAATAAAATAGGTGTAACAGTTAGGAACTTACAAAGAACAGAGATAGCAGAATTAGAGGAAGAGTTTGATTATAAAAAACAAGTTGGTTCTTCAACAATGCCCCATAAGAGAAATCCTATAACTTTTGAACAAATATGTGGTTTGTCAAGAGTTATAAAATCTTTAGTTATTGCTGAGCTTGATAATATTCCACTATGGGAAGAGAGAGATTTAACAAATTCATCATCAGAAAGGTGTATATTTGCAGAGGTATGTGTTTTAACAGACCATATTTTAAATTTATCTATAAAAGGAATAAAAAAACTTAAAGTAAATAAAGAAGCATGTAAAAGAAACCTTGAACTTACAAAAGGTTTAATAATGGCTGAGAGAGTTATGATAGAACTTGCCAAAAAAATTGGCAGACAGACAGCATATAAATTAGTTAGAGATTGTGCAATGAAAGCATATAATGAAAATAAACACTTAAAAGAGGTATTATTAGAAAATGAAGAAATTAGAAAATACTTAAGTGAGAAGGAAATAAATAAACTAATGGATTACAATACATATATTGGTTTAGCTCCTCAAATTGTTGAAAATACAATTAAAACAATAAAGGAGAAAATTAAAGATTAAATAATAACATAATATTAAATAGTAACTTCATATGCCATTTTTGCCCAGTAATCAAGAATATCATTAATAGATTTTTTTATATTTGAATTTCTTTTTTTTGCTCTTGCCAACTTTTTTAATATTCTAATAACATTTTTTAGTTCTTTATCATCTAACAATGGAGCATTTACCAACAACTCAATTGCTCTCTTATCTATATCATCCATAGTCCCACCTTAGTAATAACTTTTAGAAAATTGTTATTACTATATAATAAATTTTTCTATTTATATCATAAATACCTTTAGCATTTTTATAGTATAATTACAATTGATTTTAAATAATTTAAAATTTTCTTTAATTGAAGTTAGTTAATATAAAAATAACATTAATTAATAATGAACCTTTAAATAATTAGGTAAAAAACATTTTACAGGTTGATAGGGAATGAACATAAAAGATAGAGATGGTTTAGGAAAAATAGCAACTATAAAAATAAAAAATAAAGAATTGGAAATGCCAACAATAATGCCAGTTGTTCATCCAAATCCTAAAAAACAAATAGTTCCTATAAAAATAATCAAAAAATTTACTAAGATTATTATTACAAACTCCTATATAATTTACAAAAATGAAGAACTCAGAGAGATAGCTCTAAAAGAAGGAGTACATAACTTAATAGGATTTGATGGGATTATTGTTACTGATAGTGGTTCCTATCAATTAGGAGTATATGGAGACATTGATGTAAAACCAGATGAGATATTACTATTTCAGGATAAAATAGGGGTAGATGTTGGGACTATTTTAGATATTCCTACTCCTCCAGATGTTGAAAGAGAAAAAGCTGAGAAAGATTTAGAAGAGACATTAAAAAGAGCTAAAGAGGCAATAAAATTAAGAGAAGAAAAAAAAATAAATTTATTATTAAATGGAACTATTCAGGGGTCTACATTCTTAGATTTAAGACAATTATCTGCTAAAGAGATGAGTAGTCTAAATTTTGATATCTATCCAATTGGTGCAGTTGTTCCTTTAATGGAAGAGTATAGATATAAGGATGTTGTAGAAATTATATTAAACTCTAAAATGTATTTACCAACTAATAAACCAGTTCATTTATTTGGTTGTGGGCATCCTATGTTTTTTTCATTAGCTGTTTTATTGGGTTGTGATTTATTTGATTCTGCTGCCTATGCTTTATATGCTAAGGATGATAGATACCTAACAGAAACTGGAACTCTACACTTAGAGGAACTTAAAGAATTTCCATGTTCTTGTCCTGTCTGTTCATCATATACTCCTAAAGAATTGTTAAGTTTAGAGAAAAAAGATAGAGAAAGTTTATTGGCTGAGCATAATTTATATGTAACATTTGAAGAAATGAAAAGAATTAAAGAAGCAATAAGAGAAAACTCATTGTGGGAATTAGTTGAGGAAAGAGTTAGATGTCATCCAAAACTCTTAGAGGCTTATAGAACAGTTAGAAAGTATATATCATTTATTGAAAAATTTGACCCTATAACAAAAAAATCAGCCTTCTTTTACTCTGGCTATGAATCAAGATTTAGGCCAGAGGTGTATAGACATAAAAAGAGATTAAAGAGATTAAAATATAATAAAGTGTATATAACAGATATCAATAAAAATATTGAAAGACCTTACAGTGAAAACTTAAATGTTGTTGAGACTGATGTAGATATTCTTATAAAACATCCATTTTTTGGTTATATTCCTTACTATATAGATACTGTTTATCCTTTATCTCAACATGAATATCCAGAACTTTATGAATTTGAATATGATAAGGATTTCCAAAAAGATTTTTTAAACTGGCTTAAAAATAAAATTGGAGAAGAGAAGATATTGGATATAACTACATACAACTATTATATTAACTATTTCAAAAGTAAAGAGTTTAATTCAGATAGTTATAGAATAAGAAAGATGCTACAATATCAGTATGGAGTAGATATTGACTTAGAATTTAAGGTTGAGAGAAGTAAAAACACAGGTAGATTGAGATATGTGTATTTAGAGGATAAACTTGTATTTTCAGTTAGAAGTTATGATAACTTTTTAATTCCTACAAAAGAAGGGGCTAAATTACTATGGGATTATTTAGATTTTCCAAAATATAGGGTTGTTATTAGTGAAGAGGCTGAAGAATTTGCTAAAAAAGGTAGAAATGTATTTGCTAAGTTTGTAGTTGATTGTTATCCTAATATTTACCCATATGATGAGGTTTTAGTAGTAAATAAGGATGATGAATTATTAGCTTATGGAACATCTATATTAAATAGTAGAGAACTTTTAGAATTTGATTCTGGTTTAGCAGTTAAGATTAGAGGAGGAATAAAAGGAGGGTAGAAAATGGAAAAAGCTAAAATACTGTTAGAGGCTCTTCCATATATTCAAAAGTTCCACAATAAAATATTTGTTATTAAGTATGGAGGACATGCAATGATTAACAAAGAAGCAAAAAATTGGACAGCTCAGGATATAGTTTTATTAAAATATGTTGGAATAAATCCTGTTATAGTTCATGGAGGAGGTCCAGAAATTAATAAGGCAATGGAAAAAATGGGGAAAAAGCCAGAATTTATACATGGTTTAAGAGTTACAGATGAAGAAACATTAAATATTGTTGAGATGGTTTTAGCTGGAAAAATAAATGGTGAAATTGTTTCAAAAATATCCAAATTTGGAGGTAAAGCTGTTGGATTATCAGGAAAATCTGGGAGAATTATATTAGCTAAGAAAAAGAAAAAGTTTATAAAAAATGATAAAGGAGAAAATATTGAGGTTGATTTGGGTAGAGTTGGAGAAACAGTTTTAATAAACACTGAACTTTTAGATATACTAATAAATAATAATTATATTCCAGTTATATCTCCAATTGGTATAGATGAAAAAGGAGAAGCCTATAATTTAAATGCAGATACAGTTGCAGGAGATATTGCTGGGGCATTAAAGGCTGAAAAATTAATATTAATTACTGATGTAGATGGAATTATGGAAAACCCAAATGATAAAAATACACTATTTAAAAAATTAACAGTTGAGGAACTTAAAGAACTTATTAATTCTGAAATTATTACTGGTGGAATGATTCCTAAAGCAGAGGCTGCAATAAATGCCTTAGAAAAGGGTGTTAAAGCAGTACATATTATAAATGGAAAAATACCTCATGCTCTTCTCTTAGAGGTTTTTACTGAGGAAGGTATTGGAACTATGATTGTGAAAGAATGAAGGTTTTTATTGAAAGAAATAAAACATATGATAATTTAAATAAAAATTTTTTAGATAATATTTTAAAGAATGTAGAAGGTAAAGTCTTAATAAAACCTAATATTTTAGGAGCTTTTCCACCTGAAAGAGCTGTAACTACCCATCCAAAATTTTTAGAGTGGGTTATTGAGTATTTAGTAGATAAGGTTGATGAGATAATTGTTGCTGATTCTTCAGCATATCATACAGAAAAAGCTTTTAAAGTTTCTGGAATAGAGGAGGTTTGTAAAAAGTTTAAAGTTAAATATTATCCTTTTGAGAAGGATAAAAGTAAGAAAGTTGTTATAAAAGATGTTGAAGTTTTAATCCCTAAGACATTTTTTAATGTGGATTATATTGTTAATTTACCTAAACTTAAAACACATGTTTTAACAAAATTTACCGGAGCAGTTAAAAATCTTTATGGTATTATTCCAGGTGGATTAAAGGGGGTTATTCATAAACATTTTCCTGCAGAAGAGGATTTTTGTAAATTTTTGGTAGAATATTATAAATTTTTATCTCAAAAGCCTATTTTAACAGTAATGGATGGAGTTGTTGGATTGGAAGGAAATGGTCCATCTGCTGGAAAACCTAAAAATTTGGGAATTGTTATAGCATCAAAAAATCCAGTTGCAGTTGATTATTTTGCAACATATTATATTAACTACAACCCAGAGAAGATTTTAACTAATAAATTATTAAAAAATTTTAATGATTTAATAATTATTGAGAATGGAAAAATATACAACTATAAAGAGATTAAACCTGTTAAGTTTAAAAAACCTTTGACCTCTAAATTACCATTACCTTCTTTTTTAGTTAGATTGTCATTTGATTTATTATCTTATAAACCAAAAATAATAAATAAAAAATGTAAGAAATGTGGGATTTGTAGAAAAGTGTGTCCAGTTAAGGCTATAACTGAAGATTATAAAATAACTAAAAAATGTATAAAATGCTACTGTTGTTATGAATCCTGCCCCTATAAGGCAATTAAATTATCAATAATTTAGAAGGGATAATATTATGAATAGGAAAATTAAAAAATTCTTAGAGTATATGGAAACTGAGAATATAAAAAAATCAGTTATTTTAAAAAAAGAAAATATAAACTATTTTTTAGAAGATTATTTTCCTTCTTTTTGTGTCTTAGTATTTGAAGATAAGCCATACTTATATGTTGGAAAGTTGGATAAAGACTTAGCTGAGAACTATAGTAATATAGAAGTTAAGGAGTTCAAAAGTTGGAAAGAAATTTTTAAAGATGCTGAGGGTGTTGAGGAAAGTCTTCCAATAAGATTTTTAGAACATCTTAACAACTATAAAATAATCTCTAAAAAAATAGAAGAACTTAGATTAATAAAAGATAAGGATGAGATTAAAAAGATAAAAAAATCTGCTAATATTGTGGATAAGGCAATAAAAGATATTGATACTTATGATAATGAGATTAATGTCTGTGCTAAGATTGAATATAATTTAAAGATAAACAACTCTTTAAAACCTGCATTTGATACAATAGTAATATCTGATAAAAAAACATCATTGCCTCATGCACTTCCTGAAAATAGAACTATTAAAAATATTCTTTTAATAGATGCTGGGGCAAACTATAGAGGTTATTGTTCTGACATAACAAGAACGTATATTTTAGATAATGATAAGGAGAAAATTAAGATATATAATATAGTTTATGAGGCTAAACTTTTAGCTGAAGATAATTTAAGGGAAGGAGTATCTACTAAAGATTTGGAGAGGATTGTAAGAAATTTTTTTGGGAAATATGAAAAATATTTTATCCATTCTTTAGGACATGGTGTTGGGTTGGAAGTTCATGAAAAACCATTTTTTAGGGAAGATTATATATTAAAGGAGAATATGGTTATTACTATAGAGCCAGGTTTATACTTCAAAAATAAATTTGGAGTTAGAATAGAAGATTTATATCTTATAAAAAAGAATGGTTTTAAAAGATTAACCAGCTTACCAATTCCAGAGTATTAAAGTGATTTTTATGGATAAAATATATAGTACAATTTTTGGAGCTGTTGTTGGAGATGCATTGGGTATGCCAACAGAAAACCTTTCTAAAGATGAAATACTTTTCCTATATGGAAAAGTTGTTGATTATGTTGAACCTAAAAATTATTTAGCAGGAAAACTAAAAAAAGGTGAATGGACTGATGACACAGAGCAGGCTATTTGCCTAATGAAAAGTTTGGAGAAGAATGGTGTTAATTTAAATAAATTTGCAAAAAATTTAATAGAGTGGTTTAAAACTAATCCTCCAGATATAGGTTATACCTCTTTAAAGGCAATAATGAAACTTATGAGAGGAGATTTTTCTGGTTTAGATAGTGAGAGTTGTGGAGCAGCAATGAGAATATATCCTATTCCACTTTATTATAATGATTTGAATACAATAAAGAGAGAAGTTATTAAATCATCTAAAATAACCCACAATAACAATATTGCTATTGCAGGGGCTTTGGCTATTTCTTATATAATATATAAAGAAGAAAAGGATATAATTGGATGTTGTAAATTTATTGAAAATATTAGTTACAAATTTTCTAAGTTGTTGCTAAAAATAGAAGATTTTAATAATGTTGATGAAGCTTATGATTATTTTGGTACAGGAGTTTCAACTCTTCAAGTTGTTCCCTCTGCTATAGCTACATTTATATTAACTGACAACTTTGAGGAAGGAATGATTAAGGCAATAAATGCAGGTGGAGATACTGATACATTAGCCAGTATTTATGGAGCTTTGGCAGGAAGTTATTATAATAAAGTTCCTAAAAAATGGATTGATGGCTTAAAAGATAAGGATAAAATAAAAAAGATAATAGAGGAAGTTTATAAGGGATAATTATGAAGATTTTAATAACTGACCCAATACATGAGGATGCTATAAACATTTTAAAAGAATTGGGAGATGTTGAAGTTGCCACTAATTTAAGTAAAGAAGAACTTTTAGAGAAAATTAAAGATGCTGATATTTTAATAGTTAGAAGTGGTACTAAGGTAGATAGGGAAGTTATTGAACATGCAAAAAAATTAAAGATAATTGGAAGGGCTGGAGTAGGTGTTGATAATATTGATGTTGAAGCAGCAACAGAAAAGGGGATTATTGTAGTTAATGCTCCTGACTCTTCATCTATATCTGTTGCTGAACTTACTATGGGACTAATTTTAGCAGCTGCAAGAAATATACCTCAAGCAAACAACTCAGTTAAAAAAGGAGAATGGGATAGAAAGAGGTTTAAAGGAATAGAGATTTATGGGAAAACATTGGGAATAATTGGATTGGGAAGAATTGGTCAGCAAGTTGCTAAAAGAGCTAAGGCTTTTGGTATGAACTTAGTAGGTTATGACCCATACATATCTAAAGAGAAGGCAGAGAGTATAGGAGTTAAGTTGTTAGATAGTATTGAAGAACTATGTAAAGTTTCAGATATTATAACACTTCATGTTCCTCTAACTCCAAAAACAAAAAATTTAATTGGAGAGAAAGAGATAAATCTAATGAAAAAAAATGCTATTATTGTTAATTGTGCAAGAGGAGGTTTAATTGATGAAAAAGCATTATATAAGGCCCTTAAAGATAAAAAAATTAAAGCTGCTGCATTATATGTTTTTGAAGAAGAACCACCAAAAAATAATCCTTTATTGGAGTTGGATAATGTAATATGTACCCCCCATTTAGGAGCATCAACTGATGAAGCTCAAAAATCTGCTGGAAAAATAGTTGCTGAGCAAATAAAAAAATATTATCTGGAGAGTTAGCTGAGAATATTGTAAATCTTCCAAATCTTCCAAAGGAAAAGATTGGTAAGTTAAAACCATATATGATATTATCTGAGACATTGGGAAATATAGTTATGCAGGTTTTAGATAGTTCTGTTAAGAAAATAAATATTATTTATTCTGGAGAGTTATCTAAATAAGATACAACATTAATTAAAAAATCATTATTAAAAGGTTTATTATCTCCTATATTATTGGCTGGTGTAAATTTAGTTAATGCTGAGATATTAGCTAAAAATAGAGGAATAGAAGTTATTGAAACAAAGACATCAGAAAAAGATACCTATATAAAAGTAATAGCAGAAAGAAATGGTAAAAAATTCTCTATTGCTGGGACAGTTGTTAATGATAAACCAGTTATAACTGAAATAGAAGGATATAAAATAAATATTATTCCAGAGGGAATTTTGGCAATAACTAAGCATATAGACAGACCTGGAGTAGTTGGAAAAGTTGGGCTAATTTTAGGAGAGTATGGTGTAAATATTGCAAGTATGCAAGTAGGTAGAAAAGAGCCTGGTGGGGAGGCAGTGATGGTTTTATCTTTAGACCAACCAATTCCTGAAGAGGCTATAAAAAAGCTAAAAGAAATTCCTAATATTAAAGATATAGCTGTAGTTAAATTATAAATCTTTTAATTTCATCTAATTTCATTCTTCTTTTTAAGTTCTCTTTAGGTATTAAAAATAAAAACTTTGGTTCATATGGTTCTCCTTTTAAACCTAAAACAACTGCATCTATATCATCAGGATAGTCCAATGAGATTATCTCATTTATAGGATAAGATTTTTTAAATATAGGATATACTTTATACCCTCTAAAATATATATTACCTTTTTCATCAATTTTAGCACCAAGTTTTTTTAAATAAATGACAAATGGATCAGTTATATTATTATATTTTTTATTTTCATTTTCTCCTTCAATAGGTATCTTTTTTGGAAAATGAATATCTATTTTTCCTGAGTTATCTTTATATTCAATTTTAATCCTTTTTTTCTTAAAGTTTAACCATATATCTTTTAATCTTTTTTTGAATTTGAGATAAATAATAAATATTACTCCCATAATTAACAATAATAAAAAGAGAGGAAATAATAAGAAAAATAATAGGCCCATAATTAAAATAAATAAAATAAAAAATAATAAAAATTTTCCAGGGGATAATCTAATTATTTTTATTTTCATTTTTTTCATCTCCTAAAAAAAAATGGTTTAAATGATAATCCTCCTTTTCTACAAGCAGACATACATTCAAAGCATCTTATACATTCTCTTTGTGTAATATTTTTAGTAATTTCTATTTGCATAGGACATTTAAACTCACATAATCTACATTTAACACAGTTGTTATTTAATTTTAATTGAAATATTGGGTATATTGAGAAAATAGATAAAAATGCACCTAATGGACATATATATTTACAGAAAAACCTTGGAATAAAGTAGGATATTACTATAAATAAAATAGCTAAAAATAAAGCTAATAAAGTTCCTGATAATCTTGATACAAAACCAATAGGACAGATATTACAAAATGCATATGTTGATAAGTAATAAGCCAACAATAAAAAACCAACCATAACAAAATATTTTAAATATATTAATTTATTATGAATTTCTCTATTAATTTTAGGAAGTTTTTTTCTTTTTTTTATTTTATAAGCTAATTCTTGTAAAAAACCAAAAGGGCAGGCAAATCCACAGAATAATCTACCAAAAATTAATGTTATAATAGCAATAATAATAATTTTTTGTATTAATGCAGTTGAACCACTAATAAATATTTGCTCTAATACACCATAAAAACATAAACATAAGGAGCTAATAAAAACAAAACGAATAAAAAAGAATACTTGAGAAATTTTTCTTAAAATTTGAATTTTATCCATAAATTACTTACCCTCCTATTATTTTAAGAATTAGTGATTTTATATCAATATATGTAAATAATAGGGATAATATTTTATCTATAATATTTTCATTATTTTTATTTGTATTTGTAGTATTTGTATTTAAAGTTTCAGTATTATTGTATACTCCTCCCAATTCTTTAGCAAGGTTTATTATATCTTCAGGATTTATATCATATGTTTTAATTATATAACCTATCTTAGTATTTTCAGTAATATTTAATTCATTATTATAGTATCTTTCTTCATTTATACATTCAGCAATAATTTCTTTTGCTTTTTTTGGAGTTATTCCATATTTATCCTTTAATTCTTCAAATGTGGTGTCTTCATCAACATTAACTCCTAATTTTGATATTAGTAGAGTTGGAGAGATATTATATATTTTACATACTTCTTTTATTGTTAATTTTTTTAATTCACTACCCTTAATATCAATAACATTTTCTATTCCTAGTTTATTCTCTAAAAATTCCTTTAATTTATCAATAAAAATATTCACATTAATGTTATACATTAAACAAAATTCTTTTATTGATAGATTTGAAATATTTATATTTGTTATTTCAACTGGTTTAATATTATTAGTTGTTGGAGCTGGCTCACTATGGTCACAGATACCATTATGGTTTGTATCTATATATCTTCCACATTTTCCTGGATATGTACAATTTACTTCTCCAAAAGGACAGTCATTCCAAGCAAAAGATAAACTTAAAAAAGAAAAAAATAAAAAGATAGCCAAAAATTTTCTCATAAATCATTCACCGTTATTTTCTACCTCTTTCCATTGGGCTATTTATTATTTGTTCATATTCTTCTTTACTTATATACTGTGGAGTGTAATTGGCTCCATACTTTTGTAGCATACTTACGAAAGCTCTCATATGGTTTCTTGAACCTTTCATTAAGTTTTCATAAACAAGTTTTATATCTTCATTGTCTGTTCTATTTAACCAATATTGTAAATCAGCTATATCTAAATCTTCAATAGTAGCTCCAACTTTTAAAGCATCAATAACTGATTTATTACCCTCCTCAACTAATTTTTGATACAATTCTTGATATTTTGGATTTGAGAATTTTCCAACTTCATCACTTTTAACAGGGTCAGAGATATTATATTTATTTAAAAGATACTTGATGGAATCAGTGTGTGTTTGTTCACTTTCAGCAATGTTTTTAAATATTGGTAATTTCCATTTATTGTATAATGTTAGATAAACATCTCTTGCCAATTTTTCTTCTTCTCTCATTTCAATTAATCCCTCTTTTTCTTCTTCACTTATAGATTGTTTTGGCAAGTTATTAATAGTCATATGCATTAAACTAACATTTACATTTCCATTGTTATCAACAAACACTCTACCTCTACCCATTTGTGAATTGGTAACATTTTGATATCTATGTGGAGCTTTTGGCCCTCTAATCATTTGAGAGTTGTTAGCATTTTGATGATAAATGTGAGGAGCATTATTCATACCCATTGCTCTACCATAACCCATTGGATGGAAATGTAAAACTATCATAGTTCTTTGTTGGTCTGTTAATTGAATCATAAGTTTGTATGCTTCTTCATATTTATTTTGTTTTATTAGCTCTTCAATTTCTTTAATTTTATTTTCTAATTCACTATCATTAATACCCATTAATTTTAATCTGATAAGTCTTCTCTCTAATATTCTTAATCTATTTTGTAACATTAATTTAATTTTATTTTGAGGAATTTCAAGTTGTTCAACAACAATATTTCCTCTTTTAAGTCTTTGCATTAATTTTGTATAGTTACAGAATGGACATATAGGATTTACAATAACATCTACTTTTTTAACTCCTAAGTTTGAGACATTTACAGTTAAATTAACACCATTTGTTAAGACTGTTATATAATGTTCTTTAACTAAGTTTAAGGATTCATTTAAAGCAATATCATCAAATCCATGACATACACATGCAGATAAATTATTACCAAACTTTTCTCTAAATTGCTCTCTATATTGAAGAAGTGCCATGGCATTGGTTTGATATCTATCATGCCCCCCTATTCTTTCAACACTTATCCCAGCATTTTCTAAAGCTGTTGTATAATTATCTACTACTGCTAAAGGACCTCCAATGATTATAACTTTATCTGGATTTAGGGAGATTATAGTATTAACTAAACTTTCATTATATATTCCCCATTCTGTTGTTATAACAGTTGCATTTAATACATTTGCAACATCTAAAGCAGTATTATAATCTGCTAAGTTATCACTTACTAATACTACTGTATTTGCTGAAACTATGGGTAGAACTAATAATGCTAAGAATAAAATCATTTTCTTTATCATTTTATATCACCTTTTTAAGTAGTTAATAATACTCACAAGAAAAAAAATTTAATATAATTGGTATTTAAGACTAACTATGACATCTGTTAAAACCCCAACAATGTCTAAATTCATGATTGTGGCAATATTGGTGGCAGTTATTTAAACATGTGCAATTATCTTCGCATATACAGTTTTCTGAGCATGGACAATTTTCATAATTGTTACATAAACAGTTATTTCCACAGCATGGACATACTACTCCATTGTCTGTAGTATTAAATGATGTAGTATTATTAAATGCAAATACTGCACCTACAAGGAGAAATATTATTCCTAATATTCCCAAAACTTTCTTCATATTTTATCACCTTTTACCTACATATGTAGTATTTTATCTACATATGATATATTTTATTAACCCATATATAAATTTTTCTATTATATAAATTTTTATATTTAAAAATTTTAATATAAGTTATTTTAATATATAAAGTATCTCTAAAATTATTGTGTCCCTTTTATTAGATATAATATCTTAAAATAATTTATTCAAATATTTATATTGATAAATAAAAATTTTTGAGGGGTTAAAAATGCCTTATAGAGGGTATGAATATTCTTATTTTCCTAATAATGTAATGTGGCATTGGACTGATATAGTTATCATAATACTTTTAATATTAATACTTATTTTACTTCTATACAATATATTTAAACCAAGAAATGAAGTTAAACTAATAAAAATAGAGAAAGATGTTGAAGAAATTAAAGAAACAGTTAAAAAATTAGAGAAGAAATGGGAAGAAATAGAGTGAGTTTATGGATGTGGATGAGATATGTAAAATATGTGATGCATTATCAAACCCTACAAGAATTAAAATTTTATCTATTCTTAATAAAAAACCTATGACAATTTATGATTTATCAAAATATTTAAAACTATCAAGGCCTGTTTTATATGCTCATATGAAAAAACTTGAAAATGCTAATTTAGTAAAAAGTGAAACAATCTTAGAGGAAGGTAGGGCTAAGAGATATTATATAACAAAAAAGTTTAAATTATATATTGATAATGAAGTTATAGATTCTCTCTTTAAATAATTTATTAGTTGGGAAAATATGGAATTAAATAAAGTTAGAAAAGAAATTGATAGAATAGATGAGGAAATTATAAAATTAATTGCTAAAAGAAATCAACTAGCCAAAGATATTGCAAAAATAAAATTTTCCTTTAACTTAGATATCAATGACATAAATAGAGAAAAAGAAAAATATAAAAGTATTGAAGAACTTTGTAAATGTTATAATGTTGATAAAGATATCTGTCTAAAAATTTTTAAAATTTTAATTGAACATAATAAAGACCTACAAAGAAAGTATATTGAAAATCTAAAAAAATAATATCTGGGAAAAAATGATTATTAAAGACCCAAAAATATCTATTATAATTCCTATAATTTTGTTAATTTTATCTATCCTTTTAATAGGATTTAAAGGAATTCCTAAGAGTATAGATATAACAGGAGGTACTGAAATAACAATTGAAGTAAAGGAAAAAGTAGATATTACAAAATTAAAAGAAGAATTAGGAGATTTGGCTGATGTAAAAGAACTTAAAGCTGCCAATGGTTATTTTATAGTTATAAGATGTAAAACTGAAAATGTTGATATAGTTAAGCAAAAAATCTTAGAATTTTTTAAAGTTGATTCTTTAGATAAGTTAAATTACTCTGAAAAAGTTGTTGGACCTACATTAAGCTCTAAGTTTTTTGAAGAGGGATTAAAAGCTGTTGGATTTGCATTTTTATTTATGGCTGCTGTTATATATATTGTATTTAGAAATCCAGTAGTTAGTGGAACAATTATTTTTTGTGCCTTGTCTGATATTATAATTGCCTTGGGTGGAATGTCTTTATTGAATATTGAACTTTCATCAGCAACAATAGCCGCATTATTAATGGTTATTGGTTATGCTGTTGATAGTAACATTTTATTAACAACAAAGTTGTTAAAAAGAAGCTATGAAGAATTTGATGAGATATATAAAGAAGCTTTTAAAACTGGATTAACTATGACTTTAACAACAATAACAGCAATGTTAATTTTATTAGTAATAGTTAAGTTATTTGTTCCAATAGCAGATATTTTATCAAATATTGCATCAGTTTTAATAATTGCTTTAATAGCAGACATCTTTAATACATGGTTCTTAAATGCTGGGGTTCTTAAAATATTAAAACTCAGAGTTAAGAATTTCTAAAAATTTTTTTATTCCCTTTTCAATCCCATTTTTTTGTCTTTCTATAACATTCTCATGAGTTAATAAATTAGCATAAATATCGGTTGTAAATATATGAAGTTTTTTGGAATATATTGCTATTGCACCTCTACCAACTCCTGCAGTTGAAGCAATAGAAATATCAACATTTAATTTTTCTTTTAAAGCTTTGGCTATTTGCTTAGCAACAATAATATCCTTCTCTTCAGAGTAAGCTTTAGCATAGTTATAGGAATAATCTGGCTCTGGAAGAGATATATTTAAAAGTTTTTGGGTGGCATATATAGATGGTAGAAACATAGAAACTAAAACTTTAACATTTTTAATAATTTTTAAATCATCTTCATTAAATAGATATTTATATTCAAAATCTTTATATCCAGAAGCAGCTTTATGAATAGTTAATCCTATTTTTCCATGAGTAAAACATTCAGCAGTTGCTACAGTTATCATAATATCATTTCTTTTATTCTTTCTAAACCCTCCTTAATTTTGTTGTATGAATTTGCATAGCTAATTCTTATATTCATCTTACTTCCAAATTCTTCTCCTGGAGCTAAAGCAACAAATTTTTTTTGTAAAACATCCTCACAAAATTTTTTTCCATCACTTCCAATATATGGAAAAACATAAAAGGCACCTACAGGATTTCCAACATACCAATTAAACTCTTTCATATACTTTAAAACTAATTTCCTTCTTCTATTAAATTCTTTTTTCATTTCCTCAACATATTTTAATGTTTCTTTATCAAAAGCTTTTAAAGCTGCATACTGGGATATAGTTGGAGCTGAAATAAAAAAATTTTGTTGAAGTTTTAAAATATCATCAATTATATTTAAACTGGTTAATAAGTATCCTAATCTCCAGCCAGTCATTGAATACAACTTGGAAAATCCATTTATTAAAACACTCTTCTCAAGATTTTCATCAAAATCTTTAATTGAGTAGCTTTTTCCTTCATATACTAAGCCACTGTAAATTTCATCAGAAACAATAAAAGGAATTTCTTCATAAGAGATTTTAAATATCTCTTTATTTAATATTTCCCCTGTTGGATTTGAAGGAGAATTTAAAATTATACATTTTGTTTTTTTGGTTATTTTTTCTAATAGGTCATTTTCATCTTTAAAATAAATAACTTTTCCTCCTAAAAATCTTATGAAATTTTTATAACATGGATAAGTTGGATTTTTTATAAGAACTTCATCACCCTTCTCTAAAATTGATGCTAAACTAAAAAATAATGCTAAAGAACTTCCACCTGTAATTATAATATTATCAGGATTAAAATTATATTTTTCTCCTAATTTTTCTCTTAGTTCAATAATTCCCTTACTATCTGTGTAAAATGTTTTATTATCTTTTAATGCTTTTTTAGCAGCATCAACTATAGGTTTAGGTGTAGGAAAATCTGGCTCTCCTATTTCTAAGTGTATAACATCTTTCCCTTCTCTTTCCAACTTTTGAGCTTTAGAAAGAATATCCATAATTTCAAAATTATCAAAATCTTTTAACATATCTTCACCAAAAAGGATTTGGGTTCAGCCGCGGGAGTAGTCATCATTAATTATCAGATAGCGAAATTTTCATCATCACCCAATTTTTTTAATCTTTCATTTATATATAATAACATTTTTTTTAAGTTTTTTTTATTATCATATTCTTTAATAATTTTTATTAGTCTCTCTTTATCAGTTTTTTTAAATTCTTTAACATATTTTATTAACAAAGGTAAAGTCCTTGTAAGTTCATCAACAATGGTTATAGTTGCCTTTTGGGCAGTTCTTGAGAGAGGATTTAAATCAATAGCAATAACCTTTTTTCCCATTTTAACCAATGCCTCAGTTCTATCTCCATCTTCCAAAGGTACTAAAACAACATCTGCATTAAAAAACTCTTTTGATATTCTTCCCCTTAAACTATCTAAGTTTGGAATTTGATAGTTTGCATCATCAATTCCATGAATTTCAATTTTTTTAAATTTTATATCTTCTCCAAATTTTTTATAAAATTCTCTTTTTATTGCTTCTTCTCTTTCTTTTGTCCTATAAAATAAATTAACTTCAATTTTTCCATTTAGTTCTTTAGCAAGTTGCACAACTTCATCAATAGCCAAAGCAATTGTATTTCCATTTACACTTATTATAGGATTTTTTGCTAAAACTAACATTGCAGCAGCTGCTTTAATAGACTCTAAAGCTATATCAGTTGTCTTTTCTCCAATTAGGTAGTCAAAAGTTTCTCCCCTACCATGAGCAATTAATCCAGCTTTTGCTAAAATCCCCTTGTCCAATGCCTCTACTAATTTCTCTCTCATCATTAATGATTTATATCTTGGATGACTTTTAGGTATCATATAAAAACCCTCCTCTTAAATGTGAAATTATGATTTTAGGGTTACATGATGGACATAATGCAAGTGTTTCATTAATTAATAAAAAGAATATTATTTTTGCAGCAAGTGAAGAAAGATTTAAAAGAATTAAGAATTATAGAGGATTTCCAGATGAAGCTTTAAATTATTTGTTTTCAAATATTAATAATGATGAGATATCATATATAACTGTTGGCTCTACATTTAGAAGAAGAAATAAATTATTAAAACTTAGAGATTTTCAAGATAAGATAAAAAAAAGAACTGTTTATATTTATCATCATCTTTCTCATAGTTATCTATACAAATTATCCAATTTTAAAGAATGTTTAATTATTTCTCTGGATGGAGCTGGAGATGGATTATCTTTTTTGGCATCAATTGGAAATAAAGATTTGGAGATAATAACACAAAGTTCTTATATTGACTCAATTGGTGACTTTTATGCATCTATAACTGAACTTTTAGGATTTAGAAGTATGGAACATGAAGGTAAAGTTATGTCATTATCTTCCTTTCCTACAAAAGAGGAGATTAATCTTAAAGTTATTGATTATCATAAAGAGATATGGAGTTTTAGGAATTATTTAAATGTTGTTGGTAGAGAGGCAACAAATAAATTAAAAGAACTTTTAAAAATAAAAGATTTGGACTTTAATACAAAAGTAAAGATTTCTAAATTTGCTCAGAGGATTTTAGAGGACTGTGTTTTAAAGGTAGTTAAACATCTAACTGAAGAATATGGTATTAAAAATGTTGTACTAACTGGTGGAGTAGCTCAAAATGTAAAATTGAATAGTAAAGTGGCTGAAATTTGTGATAGTGTCTTTGTCCCACCATTTATGGGAGATGAAGGTTTATCAGTTGGTAGTTCATTATCTGACAAAAAAATAGATAGAATTAAAATAGAAAATACTTATTTTGGTTATAAAATAGAAAATTCAAAGGTTGAGAATCTTTTAAATAAATATAATCTAAAATATAAATATATAGAAGATAAAGAGATTGCTGAAGTTGTTGGGGAGTTAATAATAAACAATAAAATTGTATGTTTAGCAAGAGATAAAATGGAATTTGGGCCAAGGGCGTTAGGTAATAGGAGTATAATATCACTCCCAACAAAAGAAAATAAAAAAAAGATTAATAAATTACTAAAAAGAGATTGGTTTATGCCTTTTGCACCTACTATACTTTATGAGTTTATTGATGATTATTTAGAAAATACTTTTTATTCTCCATTTATGACTTTTTTGTTTAAGGTTAAAGATGAAAAAGTTAAAGAAATTGAGGGAGTTGTTCATGTAGATAATACAACAAGACCTCAAACATTAAAAAGAGAAAGTAATCCTCTCTATTACGATATTATAAAATATGTCTATGACACTAAAAATATTCCTGTTGTTTTAAATACCTCCTTTAATTTACATGGTGAGCCAATAGTATGTAAAGAGGAAGACGCAATAAAGAGTTTTTTAAAAACTAAATTTAATTACTTACTTTTAGGAAATTATTTAATTGAGGGAGAAAAATGATTTATACATTAGAAAAAGGAAGTTATTCATCAATAGCAGCAAAAAATTTTTTAAATTTTATTGAAAAGAAAGAAGAAATTTTTTACTGTCCTACAATTTATAACATATTTGAGAACTTAAAAAAAGGGTATGGTGTTGTACCAATAGAGAACTCTATAGAGGGAGGAGTTTCTTTAACAATGGATTTATTATTAGAATATAAACCAAAAATTTTAGCAGAAATAATTATCCCAATACATCATAATTTAATAGGATTTAACAAAGAAAAAATAAAAACCATTCTTTCCCATCCTCAGGCATTGG
Organism: archaeon; assembly: GCA_024278985.1. Classification (GTDB taxonomy): domain Archaea; phylum AGJL01; class Methanococci; order Methanococcales; family Methanocaldococcaceae; genus Methanocaldococcus. The sequence goes on along the minus strand of JAJRSC010000021.1, from coordinate 4,882 downwards.
CACAATGTAAAAACTATATAAAAAAACATAATTGGAAAGTTCTACCAGTGGAATCTACTGCCAAGGCAGTTGATATTATTGCCAAAAAAAGAGACGAAAGTTTAGCAGCAATTGGTTCAGAGGAGTTGGCAGAATTATACAACTTAAAAATATTAGATAGTAAAATAGAAGATTATAAAAATAATGCCACAAGATTTATATTAATTGGATATGATGATTTAAAACTTAAACCATCAAAAAATTATAAAGGGTCAATAGTTTTAGAGTTAAAAGAAGATAAACCTGGAGCATTATATAGAATTTTAAAGATATTTGCTGATAGGGAAATAAACTTAACAAGAATTGAGTCAAGACCCTCTAAAAGATTGTTAGGAATATATATTTTTTATATTGATTTTGAATATAAAAATTTTGATAGCTCTGTAATTGAAGAGCTAAAAAAATATACAAATTATGTAATAAACTTTGGTAAGTTCCCAAGTTACAATTTAATAGGTGAGATAAAATGAGAAATATATTTATAAAAAAGTTGAATTGTAAGCCAATTGAAGAGCAAGAAATTGAAATAGTTGAAAGAAAAGGATTGGGTCATCCTGATTCAATAGCTGATGGTATTGCTGAAAGTGTAAGTAGAGCGTTATGTAAGATGTATATTGAAAAATTTGGAACTATTTTACATCATAACACCGACCAGGTTGAAGTTGTTGGAGGTCATGCATATCCTAAATTTGGAGGAGGAGAAATGGTTACTCCTATATACATTCTTCTTTCAGGAAGGGCAACAATGCAGATAACTACAGAAAAAGGAATTATTAAACTACCTGTCGGAACTGTTGCAATAAAAGCAGCTAAAGAATATTTAAAAAAAGTTGTAAGAAATTTAGATGTGGATAAGGATGTTATTGTAGATTGTAGAATTGGACAGGGTAGTGTTGATTTAGTTGATGTATTTGAAAGACAGAAAGATAAAATACCTTTGGCTAATGATACATCTTTTGGTGTTGGTTATGCTCCTCTATCTACAACTGAAAGATTAGTTTTAGAAACAGAGAAATTACTAAATAGTGAGGAAACAAAAAAAGAAATTCCTGCATTAGGTGAAGATATTAAAGTTATGGGATTAAGAGAAGGTAAAAAAATTAAACTTACTATTGCAGCAGCTATAGTAGATAAATATGTTAAATATATAGAAGAATATAAGGAGGTAATTAAAAAAATTGAGGAAAAAGTTAAATATTTAGCTAAAAAAATTGCTAATGGTTATGATGTAAAAATCTATATTAATACTGCAGATGACTATGAAAGAGGAGCGGTATATATAACTGTTACAGGAACTTCTGCAGAGATGGGATATGATGGGTCAGTTGGGAGAGGAAATAGAGTTAATGGTTTAATAACACCATTTAGACCTATGAGTATGGAAGCAGCAAGTGGAAAAAATCCTGTAAATCATGTAGGGAAAATCTATAATATTTTAGCTAATTTAATAGCAAATGATATTGCTAATTTAGATGGAGTTAAGGAATGTTATGTAAGAATTTTAAGTCAAATCGGTAAGCCAATAAATGAACCTAAGGCTCTGGATATTGAGTTAATAGTTGATGAAGATAAAGATTTTGAAGAAATTAAAAAGAAAGCTGAAGAAATAGCAAACAACTGGTTAAATAATATTTTAAAAGTAAGGGACATGATTGTTAATGGAGAAGTAAATACCTTCTAACTAAAATATTTTATTATTTTTTATTAGTTAAATTATAAATTAGAGAAACTCCTAAATAATAAAATAAAATATTTTATGTGGTGTATATGGCTGTAAAATTAAAAGAAAATATTTATTGGGTTGGAGTAGTGGATTGGGATATTAGGGATTTCCATTCTCATGAAACTCCTTTTGGAACAACTTACAACAGTTATCTAATAACAGGAGAAAAAAATATTTTAATAGATACATGTAAAGAAGAGCTTTGTAGTGAATTAATATTTGGAATATCAGAAGTTATAAATCCTAAAAAAATTGACTATATTATTGCTCAACATTCAGAAAAAGACCATAGTGGTTGTTTAGAGGATATTGTTAAAATTAGTGGAGCTAAAGTTATAACAAATGAGAAAGGAAAAGAATTGTTATCAATTTATTATAATACTGATAATTGGGAGTTTATTATAGTTAATGATAATACTACTTTAAAATTAGGAGATAAAAGTTTTAAATTTATATTAACTCCTATGTTACATTGGCCAGACAATATGATGACTTACTGTATAGATGATAAAATTCTATTTTCAAATGATGCATTTGGGCAACATTTTGCAAGCTCTAAAAGATTTGATTATGAAATTAAAAACTATTCATTTCATTATGCTAAGGAGTATTTTGCAAACATATTAATGCCCTATAAATCTATGGTTCCAGATATTATAGAAAAATTAAAATGTTTAGAGTTAGATATGATAGCTCCAGCACATGGAGTAATTTGGTGTAAATATATTAATAATATAATTAAAAAATATGAAGATTGGATTTTTAATGTAAAAAATAAGGCTGTTATTGTTTATGATTCAATGTATGGCTCTACAAGAATAATGGCACATTCATTAGCTTGTGGATTAATGGAGAGAGGTGTAGAAACTAAAGTATATGATGTATCAAAGACAAGTATTAGTAAGATAGTGACTGATGTATTAGATTGTAAATATCTATTAATTGGCTCTCCAACAATGAATAGAAATGTAACTCCTAATATTGGTAAATTTTTAACTTATCTTATGAATATTAGGCCTTATGATAAAATAGGAGTTGCTTTTGGTTCTTATGGATGGGTAGAATGTGCTGTAAATAAAATAAAAACTGTATTTTTAGAGCTTTATTATAAAATAGTTGAAGATAAATGTTTAACTATTAGATTAAAACCAACTACTGAAGATATTAAGAAATTGAAAGAATTTGGCAGAAAACTTGCAGATATTGACTATGATTAAATATTTAAAAAAGTATATATAACTCAAAATAATGATATTTAAAATATAATAAAAATTTTGGTGATACATATATGATAACTTGGTATGGGCATGCGTGCTTTAAAGTGGATAATGTACTTATTGACCCATTTGTTCCTAATCCATTATGTAATCTTCCTATGGATGAAGTTATGGAAGGTGTTGAAGTTATAGCAGTTACTCATGGACATGGTGACCACTTAGGAAATGCAGAAGCTTTAGCTAAAGAGTATGGTGTTCCTGTTGTATGTATTTATGAAATCTCATTATATTTAAATGAAAAAGGAGTTGAAACTATTGATATGAATATAGGTGGCTCTGTTATAGTAAATAACTCAAAAATAACAATGGTTAAAGCGGAACACTCTTCAGATATATCTCCAACAATAAGCGGAGGAGTAGCTGCAGGATATATTATAAATGATAGAGTATACCATGCAGGAGATACTGGATTATTTGGAGATATGGAACTAATTGGGGAATTATATGCTCCTAAAGTAGCATTATTACCTATAGGTGGAAGATACACCATGGGAATTGATGAGGCAGTTGTTGCTACTGAATTAATATATCCAGAAGTTGTTATACCAATGCATTATAATACATTCCCAGTAATACAAGCAGATGTAAGAGAGTTTATAAAAAAGGTTGAACCATTAGGGGTTGAAGTAGTGGTTCCTGAAATAGGAGTTCCAATTGATTTATAACTAAAAAAATTATTTTATAATTATTTTATCTCTAATATGTGAAATTGATAAACTCTTGTGAATCCACAATTTTTACATCTAACAATAAGTTTAGTTTCTGTAATTAAAATTTCCTGAACATATTCTTTTTTACAATTAAAACATACAGCAATTTTACTTAAGCTCCAAATGTCATATTTATGTTTTTTATTTTTTTCCTTTATTATAATATCTTCATTTTCTATTCCTATCCTTCTAATAATGTAGTATCTTTTAGCTCCACAATTTGAACAGGTTATATATGCCTGATTGGGAAATATCTCAATTATTTGAGATACTTCTTTACCACAATTAAAACATTTACTAACTTTTTCTAATCTCCAAGGTTCCATAAAAAGCTCCACTCCATAAATTATTTTATTCTACCTAATTATATTAATTAAGGTTATAAAATATATAAAAGTTGGTAATAATCTGTGAGAATATGGTTAAATTGTATGTTGATTTTGGAGGTTATTCAGCTATAGAAAAAGGTAATCTAATAATACAGAAAGAGAACATCTTAAATAAGGAGGATTTTGAAAGTGCTGAACTTGGAGAAGTTGTAGATATTTACTCAAAAAGAGGAAAATTTTTAGGTAGAGGATTTAAAAATCCTCATGAAGTTAGAATAATGACATTAAAAATGGAAGAATTAGATGAAAATTACATAAGGTAGAAGATAATTAAGGCTAATAAATATAGAACAGAATTTTTAAAATTAAAGGATACCTATAGAATGGTTTATACTCAATCTGATTGGTTAAATGGCCTGATAATTGATAAATATAATGAAATAGCAACAATCCAAATATTTAATTATGGAATTGAGAAGTTTAGGGATGTTATAGTTGAGACATTAATAGACCTTGGAATTGAAAGTATTTATGAAAAAAGTTCTGGAAGAAATAGAAAAAGAGCTGGATTAGAGGATTTTGAAAAGCATCTTTATGGAACAAAAAAGGAGACAATAATAAAAGAGGGGAATGTAAAATTTAAGGTAACGTTTGAAGGGCAAAAGACTGGGTTTTTTTTAGACCAGAGGGAGAATAGGATAGAGATAGAGAGATTTGTTAAAGAAAATGATAAGGTTGTAGATGTTTGTTGTTATACAGGAGGGTTTTCAGTACATGCAGCAATAAAAGGGGCATATGTTGTAG
>JAJRSC010000020.1 GCA_024278985.1 archaeon | reverse complement strand
TGTTTTTTGTTGTTTGCTCCTTCTACAAAAATTCTATATCTTTTATAATCAACTTTTATTACCTCTCCTTCTAATCCTTTAAAATCTCCTCTCATTATTCTAACAACATCTCCCTTTCTAACAGTTATAGCATTTTTTCCTAATTTTTCTTTTAATTCCTTTGAAAGCATTGCTCTCATAACTTTTTTTCTTAAATGCTGAGGAGCATTAAATAATGCCTTTCTCTGTTTTCTTGGTTGTTTTGATTTAGTAAATGCCATAATTTCCACCTTATACTATTATTTTAGCAATTCTTGCAATACCAGGCCATCTTTCAGCAGCTTCTTTTGCAACATGTCCTTTAATATCAGAACCTTTTGGATTTCCATCTGGAGTTACTATAACAACAGCATTATCATAAAACTTAACTCTTGTTCCATCAGGTCTTTTTATTTCTTTTCTTTGTCTAATAATAACTGCTGGAAGTACTTGTTTTCTCATTTCTGGAGTTCCTTTTTTTACTGTAACTATAACCATATCCCCAACTCCAGCAGATGGTAATCTACTTGCTACTCCTTTGTATGTTTTAACTGCAATAATTTGAACTTCTTTAGCTCCTGTGTTATCTGCACAGACACATCTTGCCCCAACAGGAAGACCTCTTGATGGTTTTGATGCTATAGCTTTCATTTACTCCACCTATTCCTCTCCTTTAATTTCATCTATTCTACCAAGTTTTTCAACAACAACGAAAGATTTTGTTTTACTTATAGGTCTACATTCCATAACTCTTACAATATCCCCAACTCTTGCATGAATACATGGAGGATTATGAGCTGCTAATTTTGAGCTTCTTCTTTCATATCTTTCATATTTTTTAAGATACTTTATGATTTCTCTTTTTATGATTACAGTTTTAGAGGCTTTATCACTAACTACAACTCCAATAAAACTTTGTCCTCTAACTGGAAGATTTCCATGGAAAGGACAATTTTTATCATTACATTCATTTTCTGGAGCTTTTACATTTATTCCAATATTTTTTGCCATATTTATCTACCTCCAAATTTTGGCTATAAAAATAAATAGAAAAGGTTATATATACTTTACTAATAGGGATATATAATTTTAAACTTCTTTTTTAATCTTTCTTCAGGTCTTCCTATTAAAAGTTCTCCTAAAACTTTAACTTTACATTTATCAAGGTGAAATATGAAAACACATATATCTTTTGGAATTTTAACAATTTTTCCATTTTCCTTTTCAACAATTAAAAGATTTCTTGTTTCATCTATTACTCTTCCTTTAATTCCTTTTAAATAGGGATTTTTTGCATCTACAACTTCAACAAATAGTCCAATAAGTTCATGCCTTAATATATCTCTTGGATTCATTGTTTTATCCTCATATCTGGGAATGGGGTGTGCCCAAAAAAGGCATCCCATTCCCAATTATTCATAAGATAAAAATAGAGAACTTATCTAACTTCTATAGAATCTCTTGAAAAGCCCATATTTACAAGTATATCAACAACTTTTTTTCTGTGGTCTCCTTGAAGTTCAATAGTGTTTCCTTTAACTGTTCCACCACAGGCACACATATCTTTTAATTTTTTAGCCAACTCTTTTAAATCGATAACACTTGTATCAAATCCTTCGAGTATTGTCATTAATTTACCAAATCTTCTTTTTGTAACGTATATTTTTATTTTTTGTTATTCTTTTGCTATTTCTTCACAAACACATAAATCTTTAGGTAATCCACATCTTGGACAAATCTCTGGCATTACTGCACCTCTTAGTTGTAAGAATTGTTATAGTTATTGATTAATAAAATTATTAGGAGACATATTTAAACTTTGCTCTCTCTCTTCTTCTCATTCATTATGGTTAATATTCTTGCTATAGTCCTTCTTAACTCTCTCATTCTTCCAGGGTTCATTGGAGCTCCTGCTGATGCCTTATGAGCCCTCTCTTTTAAGAGTTCTCTTTTTAATTCTACTAATTTTTTTTTCATCTCATCTATAGTCATCTCTCTAATTTCATTCGCTCTGAGTATTGCCATTTTCTCCCTCCTCTATAACATGCTCTACTTCATCTTTTATAATAACTTCATCAGGTAATAGAACATCAGGTCTCATAATTTTTACAGTAACTCCAATAATTCCTGGTTTTGTCATTGCTATAGCTCTACCTTTATCAACTAACTCCTCAGCAGGTTCTCCACAGTGTTTCATATATCCAGCCATAAATTTCTCTGTTCTTGCTCTTTCTCCTGTTAATTTTCCTGAGATTATAACAACAACCCCCTTAGCTCCAGCAGCCATAACTCTTCTAACAGCTGTATGTCCAACTCTTCTAAAGTGCTGACCTCTTTCTAATAATCTTGCAATTCTTTCAGCAACAACTTGAGCGTCTAAGTCAGGATTTTCAACTGGTTTAACATCAATTTGTGGTTTTTCAACATTAAACTCCTTTTTTAAAATTTCAGTTAATTCTCTTATTTTAGCTCCTCTTCTACCAATAACTAAACCTGGTCTTTCTGCATATATTGTTATTTTAGTCCCAACAGGTGTTTTTCTTATTTCACAGTGACTATAACCTGCTTTTACCAATTCCTTCTGGAAATATTCATCTATTAACATTCTTTTAACATTTTCATTTATAAATTTTCTCTCAATCATTCTTCCCCCCTATCTTCAGTTTTTTCTTCTAAAATAACCTGAATATGAACTGTTTCCTGAAATTTAGGGGTTGCTCTACCGTAAGCTCTTGGCATGTATCTTTTAATAACAATTCCTTTATTAACTGATATGTGTTTTATAAACAACTTTGAAACATCTAATCCTTTATATTCAGCATTTGCTTTAGCATTTTCTAAAACTTCTAATATTGCCTTACTTGCTTTAACTGGAAATCTTCCTGCATAAAATCCAAGTTTTCCTTTTCTATGTCCTACTTTTCCATGGTGTTTTCTAAATAGTACAGGTTTTTTTAATGCAATAACATCATTTAAATATTCTATTGCTTTTTCTAAATCCATACCATTTATTGCTCTACATATTTCTCTTGCATGTTTTCTTGAAATAGGAACGTTTCTTTTCATGGCCTTGGCACTTCTTTCAGAGGCCTCAACTTTGTATTTTAATTTTCCCATGTTTCACTCACCTTAAATTTTTATGCTAAAGATACTTCAACAGTCTCAACACTTTCAACTTCTTTTAATTCAGAAATAGCATTTTCTAAAGGTTCAGTACCCCCTTCTCTTTCTTCCATTTCAACAACAACATAAACTGTATATAATCCAAATGCTAAAGGTTCATCAAATATACCTCTAACTTTAACATCTTGTTCTTCTAAAACTTTTTTTACTTTTTCTTTTAATTCTTCTTTATTTACTTCTGGACTTACAGGCATAACTTTTAATTTAACTAATACATCTGCCATTTTTTTCACCTTTTTTATGGTCCTTCAAATCCACATTTTGGACATTTGTATGGGTTGTTAAGTTTTCTACATTTTTCACATCTAACTATTTCCTGTTCTCCACAATTTGGACATAAAAATCTTGTTGCTTTTTCTCTTGGAGCAATTTCAGCATTACAACTTATACAGATATATTTTGCCAACCTATCACCTTTGTGCATATTGTGTTTTTATTGTTTATAATGTCAATAACTCTCTCTGGATATTTACCATTAACAATATATGCATTCATTTTAAACTTTTTTAATAATTTTGGAAAAGCAATATCTACAGATGTCCATTCATCAATTTCTGAAGCATTAACTTCTTTTAAAAGGTTATTGTTTTTATATATACCATCTACATTGGTAGCTATAATTATGTCCTTAACATTTAATAACTTCCCTATATATAAACTTAATGAATCTGAGGTTATATTCCAACTATGTTCAGCAAGGTCTATAGACAACAAAATTTTAGATGGTAGTATAATTCCAATCTTTTCATTAGGTATTTCTCTTTTTAAGTCAAACAATGTAGAGTAACTTTTTATATTTCCCAATTCTGAGTATATCTCCCCAACAAAATCCATACTTTTTATAGCCAATTTATGAGAGAGAGATGGAGATAACCTAAGATTTTTATCTACTTCTCTAACAACATCTGCAAATATTCCTCCTCCTGGAACTATAACAATTTTTTTATTATAGTTAATAGCAAAATCTTTAAGTTTTTTTAATAATGTTTTTGAATTATATAATAATGAACCACCGATTTTTATAAGTATCATAATTTCACTAAAAAAATATTTAACTTAAAAATATTTAATACCATTAACAAATGTTATATACTTTATTATTTTAAGATATTATGTAATAAATTAAAGAACTGTGTGGGGTTGGAAATATGAAATATAATTTAAGCCCTGAGTTAGATGCAAGAAAAGACCATGTTTTATTTGAGGATAAGGATTATAAAGTTGTTTATTTAGGAACTTATATTGGAGCTGGAGATGTTGATGTAAATAGTTATTTAATTATTAGCAAGAGGGAAGGTTTTTTATTAGACCCAGGAGGATATAAAATATTTCCTAAAGTTATATCCAATATTTCAAAATATATAAATCCAAAAAATATAAAATATATTTATATGTGTCATCAAGACCCTGATGTAGCTGGAAGTATTCCACTCTGGAGAGCAATTACTGATGCAAAAGTTGTAACAAGCTGGTTATGGATTAGATTTTTACCACATTTTGGATTTGAGGATGTTGATACTGTTGCTCATCCTCTTCCAGATGAAGGAGAATCCATAAAATTTGGAAATACAGTATTAGAATTTATTCCAGCTCATTTTTTACACAGTCCGGGACATTTTACTATATATGATAGAAAAAGTAAGTTTTTATTTACTGGAGATATAGGAATTGCCTTTCTTGAAAAGCCACAATTAGTAGTTGATGATATGGACAAACATATAGAATGTATGAAAACCTTACATGAAAGACTAATGGCAAGTAACTTAGCATTAAAAAATTGGGTGAGTAGAGTTAGACATTTTGATATTGAGGCTATTGTTCCTCAACATGGTTCAATAATCCCAAGAAAATATGTTAATAGATTTTTTACATTTTTAGAAAATTTAAAATGTGGAATTGATATAATGCTCTAAAGGTAGATATTTATGAAAACAGATACTTCAAAAGAAATTATAAAAGCTTCTGAAGTATTATCTGGAGCTGTTAGATTAGAAGCAGGTAATAAGGAAACTTCTAAAATTATTAATGAATTAGCTATAAGTATTTCTGAAAAATTCTTAGAAAATAATGAAATTATACTTCAAAATATTGAAAGACTTTCTCAAATTGTTGATGAACTTGAAAAATTTAGAAATGATTTTTTACCATTTTTTGAAAAGTTAGAAATATTTTCTAAAGAATTTAACAAGCTTGTAGAAAACCTAAAATATATTTCTGAAATTAGTGAAGAAATTAATAAAGTTGCTAAACATACCAATTTAGTTGCATTAAATGCCTCAATTGAAGCAGAGAGAGCTAAAGAATATGGAAGAGGGTTTGCTGTTGTTGCTGATGAAATTAGAAAAATGGCAAATCAAACAATGGAACTTACTAAAAAAATTAGAAAATTTAATGAAGAGATAATGGAAGAATTAAACCAGTTAAGAGAGGTTGTAAATGTAATTGATAAGGTTAAAGAAGGAACTGAACTATTAGGAACTGATATTCAAAAAATTACTGAAATAAGTAAGTTATTAGATTCTATATCTCAAGAACAGGAAGAGATTGTTCATGATATTAAAGGATTATCTGGGATATCAATTGCCTTAGAGGAATTAAATAACTTACAAAAAAAGTTTAATAAAGACCTTGGTGAGCTTCTTGTTCTTCTCACCAGCAGACAAAACAGAGAAAAAGATTAAAATTTTAGATGCATCTGCAATAATACATGGATATAATCCTCTTTTTTATAATGATGATTATTATATAACTCCAGAAGTTTTGGAAGAGATAGAGACAAATAAAATAATTATTGACCAGGCAATTAATATAGGAAAGGTTAAAATAAAATCTCCAAAAAAGGAATTTATTGATAAAGTAATTAAAACTGTTAAAGACCTTGGTGAAGAGTTATCTGAGGCAGATATTAAAACTATTGCCTTAGCTTTGGAGTTAGATGGAGAAGTAATCTCTGATGATTTTGGAATTCATAATGTATCTAAAAAGTTGAATGTAAAGGTTAGAGGGATATACTATAATACAGATAAAAAAATTATTTGGAGGAAGGTTTGTATTGGTTGTAAAAAGAAATATCCTATTGATTATGAAGGAGAATGTGAAGTATGTGGCTCTGAGGTTAAAAGAAAAGCTATAAATGTGAAAAAATAATGCTAATTCTTAGAGGAAAAAAAGAAGAAATATTAAAAAAAATTGAAGAATCTGAACCAGATGAAGAGGTTTATATTAATAAAGAAATTGATAGGGACATAGCAATATCTCTTTTAGATAATATTGAGCCAAAAATAATATATATTCCCATATCAAAATATAAAAGAACATCAAAAAGGATATTAAAAGCTCTTGAAGGTGTTGGGATTAAGATAAAAGCAGTTAAACCTAAAACTGGAAGACCTACAAATGTAGATAAAATTATTAAAAAGTATCTTCATTTAAAACCTGAGGAAATAGCTAAAAAGACAGGTCTAAATATTAAGACAGTTGAGTATCACTATTATAAACTTAAAAAGGGAAAAAATGCATAGAAGAATAGAAAATATAAGATATGCTATAATAACAGTTAGTGATAGTAGGTATAAAAATTTAATAGAGGGTAAGGAGGTAGATGATAAATCTGGAGAATTTTTAAAAAAGGAACTAAATGCAAACATAAAAATTATAATCCCTGATGATAAAAATATGATTATTGGAGCAATAAATTTTTTAATAGATAATTATGATGTTGATGCAATTGTTTTAACTGGAGGAACTGGAATAGATAAAAAAGATGTAACTGTTGAAGCATTAAAGGAGATTATTGAAAAAGAAATAGAAGGATTTAAAATTATTTTCCAAATTTTGAGTTATGAAGAAGTTGGATTTAGGTGTTTATTATCAAGAGCTTTTGCTGGAATATATAGAAAAAAAGTTATTTTTTCTCTTCCTGGCTCAATAAATGCCTGTAAAGTTGGAGTCAAAATAATAAAAGAAGAATGTGGGCATATTTTAGGACATATTTTATAAAATTCTTTCTATTGGTAGTATTAATATATCTCTTGCTCCAAGGTTATGAAGCTTTGGCACCAGTGAAAATATCTCATTTTCATCAACAACAACATGAATAGCAACCATACCATTATCAGATAAAACCTTAGCAATTGTAGGCCCAGACATTCCAGGAATTATTTTTTTAATCTCCTCCACTTTATCCTCTGGGGCATTCATCATAATTAATCTTTTTTTCTCAGCATATAATGCACTTTTTATTGAAATAACTATCTGATTTATTTTTTCTCTCTTTTTTGGATTTTTTAGAGAGTCTTTATTAGCTATTAGTCTTGTAGTTGAACTAACAATTTCAGCAATTTCTCTAAGTTTGTTTAATTTTAATGTAGTTCCTGTAGATGTTAAATCAGATATTATATCAGCAACACCTATAAAAGGTGCTATTTCTGTTGCCCCTGATAGCTCAATTATATCTGCTTTTATATTTAGTTTATCAAAAAATTTTTTTGTTAGATTTGGAAATTCTGTTGCTACTCTTATTCCATCATATAAATCCTCTATTTTCCTAATATTTGAATCTTCTGGAGCTGCCAATACTAACCTTGCAAATCCAAAATTAAAGTCTAATAAAAATTCTATTTTATCTTCAACACCTCTCTCTAATATTAAATCATATCCTGTTATTCCAATATCTGCAACACCATCAGCTACAAATTCAGGAATATCTCTAGCTCTTGCAAACATAACCTTAATATCTTTATCTACAGTATTGGCAAATAAACTTCTACCTTGGACAGTTATTTTTAAACCTGCTTTTTCTAAAATCTTCATAACTGGTTCAGAAATTCTTCCTTTATTTGGTAAAGCAAAAAGTATCATTTTACCCCTTTAATTGCTAATTTTTTTCTTTGAATATCTTTTTTTATCTTATCACTACAATCTCTTAAAAGATATGATACACTTCTTGGAATATTTTTACCATTCTCAGATAAAATTTTAGCAATAATACTTGATAATATAAAAATTGCATATGCATGCTCTGCTTTAGTTCTATGAATATGATAAGGGTAAATATTTAGTTCTTCATATTCTTTAAATTCATCTTTACAGTTATATTTTAGTTCAACATATTTTTTTAAATAAACAAGAAGTTGATGTAATTGAATAAGTTCATCCTTTTGCATTAAAACCACCAAAAATAGAAACATTTATTGGTTTTTTAATTATTTTGGCATTCTTACAATAAATAATTTTTACCTTGTCATAAATATTATCAAGAATTTTCTGAGTTAAAGTATTTAGTTTTAATACATCTACAAAACCAAGCTCATTAATTTTATCAATTATTTTATCCTCATCAACAATAAACTCCTCTCCATCTTTAATTATAATTGCTTTATTTTCTAAAGTATTTATCTCCCTAAAAGTTTTTAAAACTTCATCCTCTTCAGTATCTTCATAATCCTCAGCAGGTTTATTGTTTATAGGATCTCTATTTTTTAAACATTTTATAATTTCCTTCCTTGTTAGTTCCTCAACTTCTCTCCCTTGAGGAGCTCTGGCAATATAATCAATGTCACAAACTTGTAAAAGTTCTTTTAATAATAATTCTCCCCCTCTATCTCCATCTGTAAAGACAGTAGTTATTTTTTTCTTACTAAGGTCTATTATTGTTTTAGGTACTGAAGTTCCTTCTACTGCTATAGCATTTTTTATTCCATATCTTAAAAGATTTAAGACATCTGCCTTACCTTCTACAATTATTATTTCATCTGTTTCGTCTATTAATGGTCCAGCAGGAAGTTTTTCATCACCATATTCAATAATTTCACTCATTCTAACGCTTTCTTTAACCTCTTCTATTAAGGCATTTATATCTATTGTCTTAGTCATATCTTTTAAAATTTCTTTTGCTCTATCAACTATGTATTTTCTCTTTCTTTCTCTAATATCCTCTATTTTAATAACTTTTAATGTAGCTATACATGGACCAACCTTATCTACAGTTTCAAGAGTTGCTGCAATTATTGAAGTTTCTACTCTGTCCAAACTGGAAGGAATTTGTAAGTTGGCAATAGTCTTACCATTTATATATTTCACTTCAACATCAATTCTTCCAATTCTACCACTTTTTGTAATTCTCTTAAATCTAACTCATCTCCAAGCAACCCCTCAGTTTGTCCAAATATTGCTCCAATAATATCATTTTTTTCAACACAACCATCAGCAATAAGTTCTGCATGAATAATATATTTTGTTGTTCCTAAAAAATTCATAAATATCACATCAATAACTGTTTTATTCTTAAATATGGTTTAGAATATTTAAAATTTTTATTTATTTTCATTTTACTAAAATTTTGATTGTATAAATTCCAATTAATAAAGAAACTATTCCTGCAAAGACGTCTCCAATACTCCAACCTAAATAAATTCCAACAACACCCAAAATTAAAGATAAGGTATAAGATGATAGAATATGAAAACTTTCTCTTAATATAGCTATAATAAATGCTCCCTCTCCCTTTCCAATAGATTGGAATAAGGAAGATGTTGAAAAAGTAAATGGAATAAATAAAAGATATATACTTAATATTTTTAATATGTTGGCAATTGGCTCCTTTAAATTAGAGTCTCCATAACTAAAAATTTCTGCCAAATATGGAGAAAATAAATATATTATTAAAAAAATAAATATCTCTAACATTACACCATATTTTATAGTCCAATAATATGCTTCTCTTAGTTTATCATATCTTTTAGCTCCATAACATGCACCCATTACAGATATTGCTCCACTTGTTAGACCAAGTATAGGAATAAATCCAAGTTCTGTTATTCTTATTGCCCCTGTAAATGCTGCTAAATCTAAATCACTCCCATAAATCATTATTAAAGTTGTTAAAATAAAAAATGTAACAGCAACAGTTATATCATTCATGGCTGATGGAATAGATACTCTAACTAAATCTTTAACTATATGAAAATCTAATTTTTTATAAATTTTAATCTTATAATGTTTTAAGGCATAAGTTAGATAGAGTAAGCTAAAAAATATAGATATCACTGATGCTAGAGCAGCCCCAGGAACTTTTAAATTTAAGTAGTATATAAAAATAGGGTCTAATATAATGTTTGAGATAGAACCAACAACAACTGCCTTTAAAATAACATCTCCCTTTCCTAAACCTCTAAAAACACCATAAAATACATCAGTAATATTTAATATTAATGTCCCTAAAATTAAAATTTTTGAATAATTTATAGCATGAATAAGATTAACATTCATTAATTTAAAGATTAAATCAATGGTTGGATAGAAAAGCATTATATATATGATAGAATATATAACACCCAATATAATCCCATTATAAATAACCCTACCAGCCTTTTTTAAATTTTTTTCTCCAACACTTCTTGCTATTGCTGAACTAACTGCTAAATCTAATCCCCAAGCCAATGCAAAGAAAGTTATTAGTATTGGAAAACTTGCACCAATTGATGCTAAGGCATCCTTTCCTAACCCAGAAACCCAAAAACTATCAACAAAACTATATAAAAATTCAAAAAAAGTAGCTATAATTATTGGCTTAGATACTTTTAAAATTGCTGTCTTTGGTTCTAAATAATCCAATATTTCACCCAAAGGATTGTTATGAAACTCTTTATATATCATGCAAATGATTGTAATCCTAAAAAATGTACAGCTTTGAAAATGATTAAGTTAAATAAGGCAATTCTATTAAAAAATCCTTATAAAATACCTAAAAATTCATTAGTTTTAACACCATTTTCAGAGAAAGCTGTTTCACCAGAAGATAGAGAAATTGTTGAAAGATTTGGTATAACAGGATTAGATTGCTCATGGAAGGAGCTTGAGAAAATTAAAAGATTTAAGTTTAAAAATGGTAGAGCATTACCATTTTTAATAGCTGCCAATCCTATAAATTATGGAAAACCATTTCAACTATCTACATTAGAGGCATTTATAGCAACTTTATATATAACTGGATTTAAAGATAAAGCTTATGATTTGGCAAGATGTTTTAAATGGGGAGAAACATTTATAAAGGTTAATTATGAATTGTTAGAAAGATATAGTAATGCTAAAAATTCTGCAGAAGTTATAGAAATACAAAAAGAATATATAAAGAGGTGAAAACATATGCCATTTGAAGAAGCAATAAAAAGAATATTTATGAAAAAAATATGTTTAAGATGTAATGCAAGAAATCCTTGGAAAGCTGAAAAATGTAGAAAATGTGGCTATACAAAATTAAGACCTAAGGCAAAAGAACCAAGAGGATAGATTTTTTAAATAATTTCATTGGCAATATAATTAAGAACTTTATTAACCTTTAAATGTATATTTTTTGGAAACTTATATATTAGATACCCAAAAATATAACCGGTTATTACATCAATTACCCAATGCATACCCATTATAAGAGTTGCAATTGGAATTAATATAGATAAAATATAAAAGATTATATTTATAGGATACTCATCTTTATAGTGTAAAGCTAAAAGAAAAGTATAGGCTGTATGTAATGATGGAACTTCATATGTTGGCTTTGTAAATATCCAAAAATATGAAAAATTAATAAGATTTTTTGCTATACCAACCTGAAAAGGGGAGTATATAATTGCTATACAGTATATTAAACCTGCAAAAAACCAACCTATTGCTAAATCAACAACAATAATATCACTTTTTAAAAAATCTTTTTTTATAAATAAATAATAACCAACTCCAAAAATTATAGCTGAAGAAAAGCCATACAAATAAATTATTTTGAAGAATTCAATTATAACAGGATTTAAATTTTGTATTATACTATAAAATTCAGCATTATGGAGAGGAAGTAACAAAACAAGATGTGTAAAATTGTAGGGGGTTATTATCTGAGAATACCACATATAACCCCCCCACATAATATAAGTTATTGGATAAAGAAGTAATCTAACTAAAATATTTTTATCCATAATCAAACCTCCAAAATTTTGTTATGTGAGATATTATGAGATTTTATGAAGGAATAGCTGAGTTTTTAGAAGATTATAGAGTCTTCTCATATCCAGGGGAACAGATTTCAAAGTTATATTATGAGTTAGATAATAAAGTTTTAGTTAGGGATGAAAGAGGAGCAGGTTTTATGGCTGAAGGATATGGTAGAATAAATAATATTGGAGTATGTTTAGTTACAGCAGGCCCTGGGATAAGTAATTTATCTACACCTTTGGCAAATGCCTATAAAGACAATTCTTCAGTTTTTGCAATATCTGGAAGAGTACATAAAAAATATATAGGGAAAAATTATTTTCAGGAGTTGGATATAAATATTAATGCAAAAAAAATATTTTTTGAAAATCCAAATTTAGGAATTTTTAAGGAATATTTTAAAAGATGTTTATTAGAAAAAAAACCTTATCTTATAAATATTCCTACAGATGTTCTTGAGGAAAATATTTTAAATGATACTTGTAATAACTTTAAATATAATAACAATATTGAAAGAGAACTTAATAAAATTAACAATATTAGAGATAAAAATGTTCTCTTACTAATAGGTCAGGGAGTATTTGGGTCCTTAACTTATAGGGAAATATTAGATATTCCAAAAATATTAAATAAAATAAATCTTCCCATTGCTACAACTTATCCAGCAAGAGGAGTAATAGATGAAGAGACAAATATAGGATTAGTTGGTAGAAGAGGAGATATTAGAGTTTTACTATCTGCTGATAAGATTATTAATATAGGTTCTTCTTTATCTTACAACACATATCCAGAAACCCTTAGAGAAAAACTTTTAAGTAAGACAGTAAATATAAACTTTACACCTAATAATATTAAAGAATTAAAATATTTCTTTAAAAATATTACCTTAGAAAGTTCATTAACATATAAAAAAAGATTTTTTTCTCCAAAAGGTGACTATTCTAAAAAAATTAATGAAATTATAAAGTATGGAGATATTATTGTAACTGATGCTGGTAAGCATACAGTATTTACTTCACTATTAAAAATATGTAAAAAACCTAAATCTTTAATTTCTTCACATTCCTTTGGCTGTATGGGTTTTGGGTTACCTGTTGGAATAGGGGTAAAGTTTGCACTTATAGATAATAAAATAAAGGAGGATGTTTTAGTTATCTCTGGTGATGGAGGCATTTTAATGAATATTGAAGAATTAGAAGTAATTTCAGATTATAATCTTCCAATAAAAATAGCTGTTATGAAGAACAATAAATTAGCCAACTTTTGTAAAATAAATAATCCTGATTTTATAAAAATTGCTGAAGGTTTTGGATTAGATGCAGTATATATTAAAGATATAGATGAAGTTAATGAATTAAATAAAAAACAAATCTTTGCTGTTGTTGAAGTTGAAGATGAAGAACTACCAAAACCAAACAGGTGAGAACTTGGAAGTAATTACAATAAACAAAAAAGAAAATATTTTAGATAATTTATTTAATATACTATCTAAAGATTTACATTTTAATGTTTCTAAGTTAAGTAAAGAAAATTTTAATCAAAATTGGAAAGTTCCAGAAGGGTTTATTTCAATAATTGGATTAGAAAATGCAAAAAAACCTGTATTTTATTTTGGTTTAACTGATAATTATAAAGAATATTCTGGATTTAAGAAAATTAAAAGTGTTAAAGGACAAAATTTAATATTTTTTAGAATTTTTTATTTATTTAATAGAAAAGACCTATTAGAAAAAGAGAAATATGTTGTAGCAAATGCTTTTAATGGGTTATTATTAGCTATAAAAATAGATAAAGATTATTTTATAAACAGGGCTATAGAAGTATTAACAGAACATTATGAAAAGGATGATTTTGTTAAAAAGGCAATTGAGCATGTAATGGAAGAGAATATGCTCGAAGATATAGAAGAAGCAATTAAGTATATTGCTAATAGAGATTATAATTGGCTTATTGGAAGAATAAAATATTATGCCAAAACATTCCAATATTCTGGAGAGGGGTATTATTTAATTCCTCTAAAAACTAACTTAGAAATTACTCCTGGGTTAATTGTAGATAAGGATAATGTTATAATTGACTTAGAAAATTGTCAATTGTTTCAACATTATCTCATATATGTAGATACAAAAAATAATAAAATTATCTATAATAAAGAAAGACTATGTACCAAAAAACCTGCTTTAATAGACATAAAGATAGATGAAAATACTTGTCCATGGTGTGGAGCTAAGCTAAGAATTGTTAAAAGTAAAAAAGGAGAATTTTTAGGATGTCCAAATTATCCAAAATGTTTATATAGAAGGTTTCCCAAAAAGGTGAATTAAATTGTTAAATAAATATGCTCTAAAAATATTAAATAAATCATTAGAGCAAGATATTGGTTTTTTTGATATCTCTCTTGAAATAATTGAAGGATATGGAACTGCTGAAATAGTAGCTAAAGAAGAATGTATTTTATGTGGAATTGAATTTATTGATGAATTTTTTAAATTTTATGATTTAAAAACTGAAAGATTATACAATGATGGAGATTCTGCTTATGGTGTAGTTTTAAGAGTTGAAGGAGAACTAAAAAAGATTTTAATGCTTGAAAGAACAGCTTTAAATTTATTAATGCACTTATCAGGAATATCTACAAAAACATACAATATTATTCAAAAAGTAAGAAAAGTAAATAAAAAGGTTAAAATAGCTGGAACAAGGAAAACTCTTCCCTTACTATCTCCTCTACAGAAGTATGCCATTTATGTAGGGGGTGGAGATACTCATAGGTTTAGATTGGATGATTGTGTAATGATAAAAGATAACTATATTAAAGCTATTGGCTTGAGAGAGGCAATAAGAAAAGTAAAAGAAAAAATAAGTTTTACTAAAAAGATAGAGGTAGAAGTTAAAAACTTTTTAGAGTTAAAAATAGCTTTGGAGGAAAAGGTAGATATTATTATGCTTGACAACTTTAAACCTAATGATGTATGTAGAGCTTTAAATATAATTAAAAACTATGATTATAAACCAATTATAGAAGTAAGTGGAGGAATAAACGAAGATAACATTTTAGAATATGCAAAATATGATATAGATGTTATATCTCTTGGCTGTTTAACTCATTCTGTTAAAGCCATAGATTTTTCTTTAAATGTTATTTAATCGTATTCTCTCCAGGTATATCCACATTTTTTACATCTGAAAAATCTGGTTTCTGGTTCATCTGCGCATCTTGTTTGTTCTAACCACCAGTATGCTTCATTATGGCCACACTTTGGACATTCTATTCTTGTAGTTGGATGAGTTTCTATTTCAGTTTTTTCAATAACTTTTATTTTCTCTTTCTTTTCAATACTCTCCTTATACTCATATCCTTCTTTACTTTCAGCATTTTCTTCATATCCACAAACTGCACATTTTAAATTATCGCCTGAAGGGATTAAGAGATTGTTACATTTAGGACAAAACTTAACCATTATTCTCACCTAAAAAGTCATTTATAATTTTTTTATGGTCAAATGCTAAATTTGGAAGATTGTTTATATCAAAAAATTTAACATCTTTTGCATCAGTATCTGCTTTAAATGTTCCTCCAACTCTTCTTAAAATATATACTATACTAACAACATGCCCCCTTGGGTCTCTATTGGGTGAAGAATATACATTAAAAAGTTTAACAATCTCTACATCTAAACCTGTCTCCTCCTTAAACTCTCTAATTATTGCCTCTTCAGTAGTTTCTCCACACTCAACAAATCCTCCAGGGAGTGCATAGTAATCTTTAAAAGGAGGGTTTTTTCTTTTTATTAGTAGAATTTTATTATCCTCAACTAAAATACCATCCACTGCTAAGGAAGGAATGAGATATAATTTATATCTTTTTAAATCTTTCTTATTAATAAATTTTTTAGAATATCTTTTTCCAAATAAATTTTTGGCAATAATTTTTCCAGTAATAGCTAAGCATTTCATGGTCTCCAATAAACAATTTTTAAAATATTATATATAGTTTATGGTATTATCCCACATATTTTAAAGGTGAATATTATGAAAATTATAGAAGAGGAAAAAAATAAATTAAAATTAATGCCTGAGAATTTAGATGATTTATGGGTTCTTTACAATATAATAGAAAAAGGGGACAAAGTATATGCCCTTTCAGAGAGAAGATTACAAGATAAGGGAGATGTTATAAGAGCAGATAGAGGTAGTAAAATAAAAATGTTTCTTGGAGTTGAAGTAGAAAATACTGAGTTTGATGAAAATACAAAGAGATTAAGAATATTAGGAAAGATTATTAAAGGTCCTGATTTGGTTCCATTAGGGAGTTATCATACTTTAGAAATAAAACCTTTTGATGAACTAACAATTGAAAAAAATTGGAAAAATTGGCAAATTGATAGAATTAAGGAAGCTATAGACTCATCTAGGAAACCAAAGGTTTTAGTTGTAGTTATGGATGATGAAGAAGCTGATATTTATGAAGTTATGGACTATAAAATTAAAGAAATTTGTTCTATAAAATCACATTCATCTAAAAGGTTAGATAATAAAGCAAATGAAGAATTAAAAAAAGAATATTATCATGAAATAGCTAAAGTTCTTAAAGATTATTCTGGAGATAGTATTTTAATTGCAGGTCCTGGATTTGCAAAAAATAATTTTTACAAATTTTTAGATAACTATCCAGAATTAAAGAAAAAATCCATAACAGAAAGTATTTCTACAACTTCAAGGGCTGGAATAAATGAAGTACTAAAAAGAGGAATTATAAATAGGATATATGCAAATTCAAGAGTAGCAAAAGAAACACAGTTAATTGAAAAGGTTTTAGAAGAGATAGCTAAGGATGGTTTAGCAGTTTATGGTTTAGATGATGTAAAAAAAGCAATTGATTATGCAGCTATATCAGTTTTATTAGTTTCTGATAGTTTAATAAGAAATAAAGAAATTGAAGAAATTATTGACAAAACTGAGGAGGTTGGTGGAAAGGTTGTTATTGTCTCTTCTGAACATGATGCTGGAAAACAGTTAAAGGCTTTGGGAGGAATAGCAGGATTATTGAGATTTTCTATAGAATCTTAACTCTTCTCTAAGCTTTAAATTTTCAAGGAAATTAACAATATCTCCATGAGTTTTTTCTAATATTCCCCTACAAATATCTTGTTTCCTTCTTAAATTATCAACAACATGATAATAGTCAAAGTTCATTAAAAAATCATAAATGTCTTCCATAAATTTGTAGTATCTTTCTACTTCTTTAACATTATCCTCTTTCATAGCCTCTAAAACTTCTCTTCTTAATTCTCCAACAACATCTGCCAGTCCTAAAATATAGTTTTCTTCCCTAATAAAATCAAATTCTTCAAATTTAGGAATCTCATTAAAAAATTTTATTTTATATAATGTATATGCCTCAATAAACTCCTGTTGAGGAGTTTCTAAGTATTTCACAAATTCTGGATATCTTGCTAAGCTGTTAAGTTGTTTTATTTTTTTAGATATTTCTTCCAGTTTATTTTTGAAATCTTCCTTATTATTATATTTATGGATATGCCTTATTAATAATGCACAATCCTTATTTATTTCTCTTGCTAATTTAATCATCTCCTCTCTTGTCTCATCCTTCTTTTTTAAAAATTCAACTAAATACTCAATCATTTTAAACCCTCAAATACCTCATTTAGATTATTAACCAGTTTATTAATTTCTTCTTTTTCAATTATTAATGGAGGTAAAAATCTTAAAACTTTCTCAGCAGTACAGTTAATAATAAAACCTCTCTTTAGCATTTCATTAACTATCCCATTACCTTCAAAATTCAACTCAATACCTATCATTAATCCTTTTCCTCTAATATCTTTTATAAAATCATAGTTTAAAGTATTTAATTTTTTTATAAAGTATTTACCCTTATCTATAACCTTGTTATTTTTTATAATTTCACTAATTACCTCTATAGTTGACAAAGCAGCTGAGCAAACTAAGGGATTCCCCCCAAAAGTTGTTCCATGGTCTCCATAATTAATATACTTCTCTATCTCTTCCTTTAAAAGTATTGCTCCTATTGGTAGTCCATTACCCAATGCTTTAGCCAATGTAATAATGTCTGGCTCAATATTATAATGCTCAAATCCAAAAAATTTGCCTGTTCTACCAATTCCTGTTTGAACTTCATCTATAGCTAATAAAATATTTTTATCTTCACATATATCTCTTAATGTTTTAATAAATTCCTCAGTTGCAACATTAACTCCTCCCTCTCCCTGGATAACTTCAACAATAACTCCAGCCACATTATTATCAAGATTTTTAACTGCCTCTACATCGTTATACGGTAGAAACTCAAAATTTTGAAGAAATGGCTCAAAACCTTCTCTAATACTTTTTTTTGGAGTTGCTGATAATGAACCATAAGTTCTTCCATGGAATGCATTATAAAAACTTATGATTTTCTCTTTGTTATTTTTTTTACCATATTTTCTAATAAATTTTATAGCTCCTTCATTTGCCTCAGTCCCTGAATTACAAAAAAATGCTTTATCTAAACCACTTAAATTAACTAACTTTTCAGCTAAATCTATTTGTGGAATGGTGTAGAATAAATTAGACACATGAATTAATTTATCTAACTGATTTTTTATTGCTTCATTAATTTTTTCATTACAGTGTCCTGCATTAACTACCCCTATCCCCGCCAAGAAATCAATATATTCCTTATTATTTATATTATACAATTTAACTCCTTTACCCTTAACAAATACAACAGGATATCTTTTATAAACCTGTAAATGATATTTTTTTTCTTTTTCAATAATCATATTTATCCCTTTACTACTCCTAACTTTTTTAAAGTTATAACCCAACCAAGATTAAGAAATATAGCAACAACAAATATTATAAAACTTATAGTATCATGAACAAACCAATAGTTAAATATCTGGCTATACTTTATAATCAAAATTATTCTTATAATATTTGCAAGATTTATAAGACCTAAACCAAATATTGAATAGATGATTTTAAATTTTAAATTAACTTTTGGTGTAGCAAAGATATAAGCTAAAAATAAAGATATCTCAAATGTACAAGTACATGCAGATGAAATATAAAATATTGTACTATTGTAGTATAATATACTACCTTTATAAGAGATGTTTAATAAAAAAGAGACAATTTTTGATATAATTATGGAAATATAATTTTCAAAGACTTTTAATATTAAATAAATTATAAAAAAGAGGATAATAAAGTTAATTAAATATTTTTTTTCATCTAATCTCATTTATTAAGTAACCTCTTTTGCTTTTTCAGATATTTCTAAATATTTATTTTGGACAATTAAAGATGTATTTGTTTGTGTTTCTTGAGTAGTTTTTGCTGTTGTAGTTATTGATTTTAAATAGTAAAATCCTAATAGTGAAACTGCTGCAACAACTGCTGCTAACAAAATGGCAAACTCCATACTAATTTGTCCTCTTTTAGCTAATATTTTCATAATTTAAACCTCATAATGTTATACTTAATAATTTAATAGTTTAAATAAATAATAATCTTTCTTATATTTTATTTGTAGTTCATAAAATATGAAATTTAATCCTAAATAGTAAATTTTATATACTTCAGTTTCTATTTAAATTATTATTGTTCATATAATTAGAATTATTTAGGTGATTTAATGAAAAAAATTCTTGCAATTGTGTTGGCCCTAGTTATGATTGTTCCGATAATAACTTTAGCTGGATGTGTTGGTGGTAGCCAGTCTCAAAGTCAAAATTCTGAAGTAAATCAACCTCAAACTCAAGGTCAAGAACAAAGTAAAGTTATAGTTATTAGAACTACAGGAGCTACATTTCCAAAATATCAAATTCAAAAATGGATTGAAGAGTATCAAAAAATAAACCCTAATGTTAAGATAGAATATGAAGGTGGAGGTTCAGGACACGGACAAGAAGCATTCTTAAAAGGATTAACTGATATTGGAAGAACTGACCCACCTGTAAAAGAAAGTATGTGGAAAAAATTCTTAGCTACAGGAGACCAACCATTACAATTCCCTGAAATTGTTGGTGCTGTTGTTGTAACTTACAATGTTCCAGAATTAGGAGATAAAACTTTAAAATTAAGTAGAGATGTCTTAGCAGATATATTCTTAGGAAAGATAGAGTACTGGGATGATGAAAGAATTAAAAAATTAAATCCAGATGTTGCAGATAAATTACCTCATAAAAAAATTATTGTTATCCATAGAAGTGATGCAAGTGGTACAACAGCAATATTTACCACATACTTAAGTTTAATATCCAAAGAATGGGCTGAAAAAGTTGGAGCTGGAAAATTAGTTAATTGGCCAGTAGACAAAATGGGAAGAGGGCTTGCTGGAAAAGGAAATACAGGAGTTGTTGCAATATTAAAATCAACTCCATATTCAATTGCCTATACAGAATTATCTTATGCTATTAATGATAAATTACCAGTTGCTGCTTTAGAAAATAAAGAAGGAAACTATGTAGTTCCTAATGATAAAAGTATAAAGGCAGCTGTTTCAGCTGTTAAAGCAAATATTCCAGACCCAACAGAAGGATATAAAGAAGATTTAAAACAAATGTTAGATGCTCCAGGAAAAGATTCCTATCCAATTGTTGCATTTACCCACTTGTTAGTTTGGGAAAATAAAAATGGTAAGCACTATACTCCAGAAAAAGCTAAAGCTATTAAAGACTTCTTAAAATGGATTTTAACAGAAGGTCAAAAACCAGAATACTTAGCTCCTGGATATGTTGGATTACCAAAAGATGTTGCTGAAATTGGATTAAAAGCTGTTGATATGATTAAAGAATAAATTTTTTTATTCTCTTTTTATTTTTTTCTTTATAATTTAAAAAAGGATATTTTTATGATTTTAAAAAATAAAAAAGAAAAAAATGGGGAGTTATTCTCTAAAATCATGCATCATTCTCATTCCACATCTTCTACCTCTCCCTTTTCCTAAACCTCTACCACCAGCATCTATTCTATGGATAAATGTTTCTGGTGCTCCACAGTAGGGACAAACTTCTGGTTTTGGAACTCCATAAGGAACTTCAATAACCTTTTGACATTTTGCACATAAAAATTTTTTCATATCCATTTTACCACTTAATCTTTTTTTAGTTCTTCTAATCTTTTTTTAATTCTTGCTAATTCTTCCTCTAACATTCTTTTTTCTTCTTCTAATTCTTTTATAGTCTCTTCTAAATATCTTTTTTCATCTATATAAACATCTGGAGCTCCTCTATATATATCCCATGCATGAACTAAAGCTCCAGTTCTTTCATCAACATAAAATGCATGTGGTCCAAAACCACATCTACATGGACCTACATATCTGTATCTGCCTCCTACTGTTGCAACTGGGAAGTATCTCCAAAATCCTCTACCTCTACCAAAACTTCTTCCCCATCCAAACATATTTTTCACCTCTTTATTTTTTTCAATTATATCACATATGTGATAAAATATATATAATTTTCTGTTTTGTGTATTTTAGTGTCAATAATATACATAAGCATATAATTAGAAACATTAAATTTAAACATTATATATAAACTTGGAAATATGTTTAAGGAATACAAAATATTAGTTTAGATAAAGTATTTAATACTAAAAAACTCTTAATATAATAAAAAATTAATTAATGGTGATATAATGCAAATGGTTCCTCCAACAGCTTATGATAGAGCAATAACTGTATTTAGTCCTGAAGGTAGATTATATCAAGTTGAATATGCAAGAGAAGCTGTTAGAAGAGGTACAACTGCAGTAGGTATAACATGTAAAGAAGGAGTAGTCTTGGCAGTTGATAGAAGAGTTACAAGTAGATTGGTAAAAATAGAGTCAATAGAAAAAATTTTCCAAATAGATGACCATGTTGCTGCAGCAACTTCTGGACTTGTTGCTGATGCAAGAGTATTAATTGATAGAGCAAGATTAGAAGCACAAATATATAGATTATCATACGGAGAAGAGATACCTATAGAGTTGTTAGCTAAAAAAATCTGTGATATTAAACAGGCATATACACAACATGGAGGAGTTAGACCTTTTGGTGTCTCTTTATTAATTGCTGGATTAGATAAAAATACTTCAAGATTATTTGAAACTGACCCAAGTGGAGCATTGATAGAATATAAGGCAACTGCAATAGGTAGTGGTAGGCCAGTAGTTATGGAACTTTTAGAAAAAGAGTATAATGATAACCTTACTTTAGATGATGCATTATATCTTGCTATAAAATCATTAGTTAAAGCAAATGAAGAAATTAAAGCAGAAAATATTGATGCATGTATTATAGATACTAAAACTCAACAGTTTAAGAAAGTAGATATTAAAAAGATTTTAGAGTTAGTTGATAAGGCAAAAAAAGAGTTGGAATCTAATAAAGAGAAAAAAAATAAAAATGAATAATTTAAATTAATGAATTATCGAAAAGTATATATATCTCTTCTACTATTT
This sequence comes from archaeon, assembly GCA_024278985.1. Lineage (GTDB taxonomy): Archaea > AGJL01 > Methanococci > Methanococcales > Methanocaldococcaceae > Methanocaldococcus. The sequence continues at coordinate 13,665 of JAJRSC010000020.1, read as the reverse complement.
TAATTTATTGCTTGTGCCGCGGTAGTTCAGCCTGGGAGAACGCGGGACTGAAGATCCCGTTGTCGGGTGTTCAAATCACCCCCGCGGCACCAATTACGTGCCCCCATAGCTCAGTTGGTAGAGCGACGGACTGTTAATCCGTAGGTCGCAGGTTCGAGTCCTGCTGGGGGCGCCAATTTTTTACTTTTTTATTTTTTTGGGCCCGTAGCTCAGCCTGGTCAGAGCGCTCGGCTCATAACCGAGTGGTCAAGGGTTCAAATCCCTTCGGGCCCACTATTTTTTATGCTCCGGTGGTGTAGCCCGGCCAATCATGCGGGCCTTTCGAGCCCGCGACCCGGGTTCAAATCCCGGCCGGAGCATTATTTTTTAATTACAACATATATTAAAAAATTTAAATGATAGGATGATTAAGATTATATATATAGTTGATAAAGACATTGCAGAAAAGATAAAAAAGATTTTAGACTTTTTTCACTATCCTTCTAAAATAGAACATATAAAAGATTTTAAATTAGAAAATGACAGAGGATATATTTTTATTGGTGCTACAGGGATTTTTTTAAGGAAATATATAAATGAAATTATCAATGATAAATATAAGGACCCTTTTGTTATTGTTGTAAATAGACAAATGGAAATTATTCCTTTATTGTCAAGTCATTTAGGTGGTGGAACTTATTTTGCCAATCTTTTAGCAAGATTTTTAAATGGGACTGTCATATATACAACTGCAACAGATGTTTATAATAAAATAGGGTTAGATGTACTAACCAACATACTTTTTTTAGAGAAACCTAAAAGAAAAGATATTCTAAGAATTAACAAAAAAATTTTATATGAAAATATTGATTTATATCTCCCAAAAGGTTGGAATATAAAAATTAATGGTTATAATATAAACTACCATGATAAAGATTATGTTAAAGTTGATAATATTAAGTTAAAACCTTTAAAAATTGTCGTTGGTGTTGGATGTAGAAAAGGAGAGAAGAGTTATAATATATATTGGCTTATTAAAAAGGCCTTATTTTTAAGAAATTTATATTTATGGAGAGTTAATGCCTTTGCAACAGTGGAGTTAAAAAAAGATGAAAAAAATTTATTAAAAGTTATCAATGAAAAATTTAATAAAAAGTTATTATTTTTTAGTTGTGAAGAAATTAATAATATTTTTAATAGATACAATCTAAAAAAATCTGAGTTTGTTTATAGGTCAATAGGTTGTTATGGGGTCTCAGAGCCAGTTGCTTTGTTAGGTGTGGAAAAACTTTCTAAAAATAGAGGAGAACTTCTTTTAAATAAGATAACTAAAAAAGGAGTTTCAGTAAGTATTGCTAAAGAGGTGGAGTATGAAGATAAAAAAGAGATACTTCCTAAGTAAGAAAGAAATAAAAGAAATTAAAAATCAGCTAAGTCATATATTTGAAGATATTAATAAAATTATTCCAAAAAAGGGTATTGAAAAGGTTATAACAGAAAATAAAGTTCTTTTATTAGTTGATAAAATACCAATTGCTATTATTATGGAGGATAAAGTATTTCCAACTATTAACCTTTTAACAAAATTTCCAGCCAATTTTAAAAAGGTAGTAGTAGATATGGGGGCAATAAAGTATTTAATAAATGGTGCTGATGTTATGGCCCCTGGAATTGTTAATGCGGATGAAAATATAGAGGAGGGTGATGTTGTTGTAGTTGTTGATGAAAAACATAATAAACCAATATGTGTAGGGATAGCCTTAATTTCTGGGAAGGATATGGTTGAAAAAGATAAGGGAAAGGCTATAAAAAATATTCATTATGTTGGAGATGAAATTTGGAACTTTAAGGGATAATAATGGAAATAACTATTGGAACAAGAGGGAGTAAATTAGCTTTATATCAAGCCGAAAAAGTTGCTGAAGAATTAAAAAAGATAGGTATTGAAAGTAAGATAAAAATAATTAAAACAACAGGAGATAAAGTTCAAAATAAAAAAATATCGGATATAGGAATTGGAGTTTTTACTAAAGAGTTAGATATAGCTCTTTTAAATAATAATATCGATATTGCTGTTCATAGTTTAAAAGATATTCCTACAATTTGGAATAAAAATTTAGATTATGTGGTTCTAAAAAGAGATGGATATAAAGATTTATTGATATATAGAGAAATAAAAGATAATTTAACCATAGGAACATCAAGTATTAGAAGAAGAGCTTTTTTAAAATTAATCTATCCTAATGCAAAATTTAAATTACTAAGAGGAAATGTAGATACAAGACTAAAAAAATTAAAATCAGGGGAATATGATGCAATTGTATTATCTGAAGTAAGTATTAAAAGGCTAAATATAGAGTTAGATTTTGATTATATACCTCTCCCAATACTTCCTGCACCTGCTCAGGGAGTTATTGCCATTGCCTACAAAAAAGATAATCAAACAATAAAAAATATTCTTCAAAAAATAAACCATAAAAAAACATATTTAGAATGTTTAGCTGAAAGAACTGCTTTAAATGTTTTTGGTTCTGGATGTTCTGTTCCTTTTGGTGCTTATGGAGAATATAGAGATGGATATTTACATTTAAAGGTTGGTGTTGCTAATGATGAATATAAAGAATTAGAAGATAAAATAAAGTGCTCCTTAGATGATATAAATAAAGCTAAGGAGTTAGGAAGAAGATTAGGAGAGATGTTGAGAGAATGAAGTTAGATAAAGATGTTTATGAACCAGCAGAAGATAGTTATTTACTAATTAGGGCATTAAAACATTTTGATTTTAAAGATAAGGAAGTTTTAGAGATTGGGACAGGAACAGGAATTATTGCTATTGAGGTAGCAAAAAAAGGAGGAAGAGTTTTAGCAACAGATATAAATCCTAAAGCCGTAAAGTTGGCAAAAGAAAATGCTAAGTTATACAATGTTAATATTGATGTTGTAGAAAGTGATTTATTTGAAAAAGTAAATAAAAAATTTGATTTTATTTTATTTAATCCTCCTTATTTACCAACTGATGAAAATGATAGAATAGATGGATATATAAATTATGCTTTTGATGGAGGACCTGAAGGAAAAGATGTTTTAAAAAGATTTATTGAAAAGGTTGATAAGTATTTAAAAGAAGATGGAAAAATATTAATTGTTATAAGCTCATTAACTAACTTAGAAGATGTTACACAAATGTTTAAAAATAAAGGTTTTAAGGTAAGAATAATAGAAAAAGAAAAAATACCTTTTGAAGAACTTTATGTTTTATTAATAACAAAGAAATGAGGAATTACTATGGAAGTTGGAGATGTTGTAAAAATAAAAACAAATACTGGAGAATTTGAGGGAGTTATATTACCTTCTATAAATAAGGATGTTATAACCTTAAAGCTAAAAAATGGTTATAATGTTGGAATATTGAGAGAGAATATTATTAACTATGAAATAATTGAAAAGGGTAAAAAAATAGAATATAAATATCCTCCCTTAAACTTAGAAAAAAAACATGATAAAACTATATCTATACTTTCAACTGGTGGAACTGTTGCCTCAAAAGTTGATTATAGAACTGGAGCAGTACATCCATCATTTACAGCAGATGATTTAATTAGGGCTGTGCCTGAACTTATGGATATTGCCAATATAAGAGGAAAACCAATATTGAACATTCTCAGCGAAAATATGAAGCCAGAATATTGGATAAATATAGCTGAAGAAATAAAAAAAGAAAGTAAAGAAGCAGATGGTATTGTTATAGCCCATGGAACTGATACATTATCCTATACAGCAGCTGCCCTTTCATTTATGGTCAAATCTACATTTCCAATAATTTTAGTAGGTGCTCAGAGAAGTAGTGACAGACCATCTTCTGATGCATATCTAAATTTAATAAGCTCTGTTTTAGCTGCCAAAGAGAACATTGGAGGAGTTTATGTAGTTATGCATGGAACTATTGATGATAAATTTTGTTATCTGCATAAAGGTGTTAAAGTTAGAAAAAATCATTCCTCAAGAAGAGATGCCTTTCAAACAGTCAATGATGAACCAATAGCTAAGATATATCCATTAGATAAAAAAATTAAATTTTTGAAGGATGTAGATAGATACAATGAGAAAAAAATAGAAATAAATACTAACTTAGAGAAAAAAGTAGCTTTAATAAAGGTTTATCCTGGAATGGATGGAGAAATAATTAATTTTTATGTTGATAAAGGTTATAAAGGGATTGTATTAGAAGGGACTGGATTAGGACATGCTCCTGAATATATATTTGAAAATATTAAGTATGCAATAGATAATGGTACTATAGTAGTTATGACTACCCAAACAATATATGGAAGAGTTAATATGAATGTATATTCAAATGGTAGGGAACTTCAAAAACTTGGAGTAATTCCTTGTGAGGATATAATTCCAGAAGTTGCTTATGTAAAATTAATGTATCTCTTGGGGAACTATGATGATGAAAAAGTTAAAGAATTAATAAATAAAAATTTAGTTGGTGAAATTAACTATAGATTAATTTAATTAATATTAAAATAGTTACAATATACAAAAAAATAACTAAAAAACTTAAAATTAATATTAATACTCTCAAGAACTTAACATATCTAACTAAAATTTTAAACTTGTTTTCTTCATTTTTGGACATTTTATATAAATAATTTTTAGTATATTCAAGAATTTTTTTTTCATTATTTTGTAGTTTCAAATCTACTTTTTTGTCAATTTCAAGAATTTTTTTACTTAATACTTCTAATCTCTCCCTAATATCATCATCCATACTATCATCATTTATTTATTTCAAAAACTAATGGTATTATATCCTCAATTGTCTTAGCAGGAATAATTTCAATACCCTCACTATTAATAACATCAATCATATTTGCCTCAGGAATTATAACTCTCTTAAATCCATATCTTTTAGCAGCTTCAATTTTTTCATTTACTCCACCTATGGCCAAGACATTACCACTTAAATCTAAACTTCCTGTTATAGCAAAGTCCTGTTTTAAAGGAATCTCTAATAGTGCTGATATTGTCGCTAAACAAACGGCTGCTGTAGCAGAATCACCATCTATTTTTGAATAAGATTGACTAAATTGAATATATATTTCCTTATTGTTTAAGTCAATATCCTTTTTAGGAAGTGGTAATTTACCTTCACTTATTAGTTTTTTAGATAAAGCTGATGCTAATGTGATAGAATGCTTAGCTATATCTCCAGAAATATTTAAAAGATGAGTTCCTGGATTTTTGGATTCTAATATTTGGACTATAATTTTAGTAACATCACCTATTCCTCCAGTTCCTAATACAGCTAAACCATATATAACCCCAATTTTTGGCTCATCATTTGGGACTATATGTTTATATCTTTTAAAGTTCTTTATGTAGTTTATAGCAACTTGTTTTTCCATACTATATATTCCTGTCTCAAAGATAGTTCTTACATGTTCTGCTTTAATATAAATCCCCTGTTTTTTTCCAGATGGAGTATAATCTTTCTCGTTACTATTTTTTAAAATTTCCTCTATCTCTTTTCCTAAAGCTAAATCGTTGGCCATTTTAATAATATTTGCCAATAACCTTAATCTAAGTGTTAATCTATCTTTAGAACCAGCTATATATTGAGCTATTCTAACAATCTCACAACATGCATCATAAGTCATATGATTTAAATTGTTATTTTTAATTTCTTGGACAATAAACTGTAAAAGTTTATCCCTATTTTCTAAAGTATTTTCCATTTTATCCTTTAAAACAATTTTATAATCAATTCTATCAAGTAGTGGAGCTCTTAAGTTATAAACATCATCCATATTTCCAGACATAATTAAAATAAAGTCACATGGTATAGGATTAGTTTCAACAGTTGCTCCAGATGAATTAGGATTTCTACCACTTATAGGTAGTTTTTTATCTTGTAAAGCTGTTAATATATAGTCCTGAACTTCTAAGGGCATAGTTTTAATTTCATCAACATATAAAATCCCTCTATGAGCTTCATGTATAGCTCCAAGTATTATTCTTTTATGTGGTGGAGTTCCTAAAGGAGGTCTTCCACCAAGAGGACAATGCTTTATATCTCCTAATAGTCTTGTTACATTGTAAGCACTTGCTTTAACTAAAGGCCTTTTTTTACATTCATATAAAAGAACTGGTTTTAAATCAGAGGGGGATAACTGATTAGACATTGCTCCTCTTGATGTTCCTAATAAAGTTGAGAGTATTATTATAAATCCAAATATTAAAACAATTAATGATGTTGTTGTTACAGCAGCTAATAAATGTTCAGTTGGTAATTTCCCAATAATATATTGAGATAATAAAATAGCACCAATCATTAGTAAAAGTAAAGTTAAAGGGCTATTTCCTCTAAAACTAACTTTAGGTATTTCCTTTTCTTTCTCTTTATATTCTCCATCAATAACCTCAACAATTGGTTTTTCCATATTTTTTAAATTTGGTTTAGCTATTATATAGTAAGGTGTAAATTCTCCAAAATCTTGTAAAATTTCACCAACAGCTTTAACTATCATTGATTTTCCTACTCCTGGCTCTCCCAATAAAATAACATTTCTTTTATTTTTTACAGCAGATAGTACTATCTTAACAGCTTCATCCTGTCCAATAACTTGGTCAATTAACCTTGGAGATGGCTCTGGAAGCTCTTCAGTAGTTTTAAATTTTACTGAAAACACAATTCTCACCAAAAAATAAAAAATTTTAAAATATTTAAAATAGTATTTATAACAAAAACATAATAATATATATAATATTCCCATAAATACCTTTTGGAATTTTAATATGTTGGGTGATAGATATAAAAAAAATTTTAATTATTTTATTATTTTTACTGATAGGTTCTATAAATGGCTATGTTATTGAAAATTCAACATTTATCTGTAAGATATTACCCAACAATCTAATAAATGAAACAATAAATTTAACAATTTATAATAATGAAAATGAACTTATTAAAGAGTTTTCTATTCTAATCCCTCAAAATCTTGGAAATATAACCATAAATTCAAGTAATGGTATTGAAGGTTTGGAAATTAAATATTATGAAGCAAGTACAAAAATAATGGTTAAGTTGAATAAGCCAGTAGAACCAGATAAAAAAGTAATTATATCTTACAATGGAATTGTATATAATGCAATATGGGGATATACAAATAAACAGTTGGTATTAAACATTCCTATAATATCAAAAATAACAAATATTAAAATTATCCTACCTCCCGGAGCAGTTATTTTATCTGATGAAAAAAATCTATACATAACACCTGGAGGATATGTAATAAAAACTGATGGTAGGCATCAAATTATTGAATGGACTATCAAAGATAATAAAAACTATATTCTAACTATAAATGTAAAATATTCTTTTGTATCATTTCCTAAATCAGGAACTATTGAAAACATTTCTCAGCTAACAAATAATAGCCAAATAAATTTAAAATATATTATAATTATTGGAATTTTATTGTTAGTAAGTATATCTTCAATATCTTTTTTATTCGTAGAATTTTCTAAAAGGAAAAAATATAAAAAAGAAATTAAAAGTTTAAAAAAATCATTAGAAGAGAAAGAAAAAAATAACATAAATTTGATGGAACTAATTGAAAAATTAAAAAATGAATGTGAAGAGTATAAAAATTATTTGATAGAAAAGGAGGAATATATAAAAGATTTATCTGAGAAAATTGCCAAGTATGAAGCAAAAATTACAGAATTAACTGAAAAAATTAGCAATCAAAATATTGAAATAAGTAAATTGAGAGAGTTAAATAGTTTTTTATCTAAGGAGAATGAAAAACTAAAATATGAGATCTCTGAATTAAAGAAAAAATTAGATGAACTTAAAGATTATAAAAAAGGAATACTTTGGCAGTTCTTAACAGATGATGAAAAGAGAATTATTGAGTTAATTAAAGAACATGGATCTATAACTCAGAAAGAGATATGTGAGATTACTAATATGAGTAAGCCTAAAGTTTCAAGAATAGTAACTGAGTTGGAAGATAGGAAAATTATTAAAAAGGAGAAGATAGGAAGAATTAATAAGTTAAGATTAACAGAAGAAAGTGAGGAGTTATTATGAAGATAGTTATATCTGTATGTGGAGAAGGATTTGGGCATACTACAAGATGCATAGCCTTAGCTGAAGCAATAAAAGATGAGTATGATATCTTATTTTTGGCCTATGGTAAAAGTAAGGAATTCATTGAAAAATATGGATATGAGGTTATTGAGACATATCCAGAGATTAAATTAAAAGGAAAAGATGGAAAATTTGATTTAAAATCTACAATATTTAATAAAGAACATAATCCACAAAAAGCTATAAAAAGAGAATATAAAGTTATTAAATATTATAATCCTGATTTAGTTATATCTGATTGTAAATATAGTTCTGTTGTTGTTGCCAAGTTCTTAAAAAAACCTGTTTTTTGCATAACAAACCAAAATTATACCAAATATAAATTTAAAACAGATATTGTTGTTTATCCAACTATGAAATTTTTAAACTTTATAAATAAAAGATGTGAAAAAGTTATTATTCCTGATTTTCCTTTACCTTATACTATCTGTGAATATAATATAAAACCTTTAAAAAATATGGAATTTATTGGGCCATTAATTAGATACAATGTTAATAATGTTGGTAATGATGGTTATATTTTAAGTGTTATAGGTGGTTTTGAGTATAGATATAAGATTTTAGAGAAGTTAAGAGATTTGGCTATTGAATATAATTTTAATGTTAAATTAGTTTGTGGTAGTTATGAAGTAGCCAAAAAGTTGGAAGTAGTAAAACATGAAAATGTTGAGATTATTCCATTTACTACAAAAATGGATGAATTAATGAGATATGCATCTATTATAGTCTCTCATGGAGGACATTCTACAATTATGGAATCATTATGTTTTGGAAAACCATTAGTTGTTATTCCTGATTTAGACCATCCAGAGCAAAATAACAATGCTAAGAAAGTTCATGAGTTAGGTTGTGGAGTTTATCTCAACTATAAGAATCTTGATAACTTAATGGATGCTATAGAGAAAGCTAAGACTTGTAGAAAAAAAGCTAAAAAAATGAGAAGTCTATATAAAATATACAATGGAAAGAAAAAAATTAGAGAGATAATAAATAACTTTACTAATAAAATTGAAACTTCTGGAAAATATAAATTTAAGTTAAAAATTATATAAAGGAGTTTAATATGTTAGTCATCTTATCTGGTGGAACTGGAACTCCTAAATTTTTGCAGGGATTAAAGGAAGTAGAAGAAAATTTTTCAGTTATTGTTAATACTGGGGAAGATTTATGGTTAAATGATTTATATGTTTCTCCTGATGTAGATACAGTTCTTTATACTTTGTCTGATTTAATAAATGAGGAATGTTGGTATGGGATAAGAGGAGATAGTTTTATAACTCATGAGATGTTAAAAAAATATGGTGTTGATGAATTTTTAAGAATAGGAGATAGAGATAGAGCTTTAAAAATACATAAAGCATTATTATTAAAGAAAGGATATAAGCTATCTGAAATTGTTGATATAGAAAGAAGGTTACTAAATATTAAACAAAAAGTTTATCCTATGACCGATGATAAAGTAGAAACAAAAATATTAGTAAATATTAATGGAAAAATAGATTTATTAAAGTTCCATGACTTTTGGATAAAAAGAAAGGGAAATGTAGATGTTTTAGATGTTATATATGAAAATTCTATATATTCAAAACCTTTAAATAATGCAGTTGAAGATATTAAAAAAAGTAAGGCTATTATAATAGGACCATCCAACCCTATAACTTCTATAGGCCCAATATTATCAGTTGGGTATAGAGAGATATTAAAAAAGAAAAAGGTTATAGTAATTTCTCCAATTGTTGGAACTTCTCCAATCTCTGGACCAGCTGATAAATTAATGAAGGCAAAAGGTTATGAATCCTCTCCTTATGGAGTATATAAATTTTATGAGGATATTATAGACATTTTTGTTGTTCATAACACTGATAATAATATTAAAGTTGATTGTGAAATTTATTCTACAAATATAATAATGAAAAATAAAGAGGATAAAATAAGATTGGCTAAGGAAGTTTTAGAATTAGTGAAATAATGAAATTTAGAGATTTAAAGGATTATGAAAAAAAATTAATAGAAAAAGAGATATTAAGATATACACCAAAAAATTTTTTTGAAACTTTTAATTTTGATAGATTAGTTATTTTAAAAAATAAATGGCTAACAGTTTGTTATTTATCTTATGATGCTAAAAAAAAATTAAAGTTTTTTGATGAAATCTATACTGTAGGTAATGTTTTTGGAGAAATAAAAAATAATAAATTTAAATTAAGTTTAGAAGGATTCACAATAATATCAAACTATATTAATAAAAACTATGCTATCATAAATGAAAAAGGAGAGACACTATTTTTATATGGAAGGGACATATTTAACAATTCTATTGTATATATTAATGGCTCTGGAAGAATAGCTGTTTTTAATAAAAATAGAGATTTTTTAGGAATTGGATATTTTGATGGAAAAATGATAAAGAATATTAAAGATAAAGGTTGGTATTTAAGAAAAGGTGGTTAAATTATGAAAGCAAAAGAATTAGCATATAAAGTTCTTCAGGATATTTATAAAAATTTAGATGAATATTGTAAAGATGTTATAAGATGTGAGCATGTTGATATTGAATTTAAAGGATTTTATTTAAAAGGATTAAAAGGAGAAAAAAAATATATTAAAAATTTGGAAGATGTTGATAATTTAGAAGACTTTGATGTTAAAAATAGGGAATATTGGATTAAAAGCATAAACTTAAAAGATTTAGATAGAGGAATTTTAATTATATCATTATCATCAAAAGATAGTAAAGACTATAAATTTTTAAAAAAGGAATATAAAATTTACAATCCTAAAAAACCAGAAAGCTGGGAATTTAGAGAAAGAATTTTAAAATGGATGGAATTAAGTGAAGAAGAAATGGATAAAAAGGTTATTGACTTCGATAAAATGGCTGATGAGATTTTAACGGATATTAATAAAGATATAAAAAAAGATATTTATGTATATATGGATGTTTTTATGAATGAGAGTTCAGTAGATAACTACATTGAAGAAGATGAAAATAAGGTTATAATTTGGATACATCCAGTATATATATTTTCAAATAAGGATGTAATTAAAGGTTTATTGGCCTATGAACTATCAAAATATAATGAAAAGATATTTGAGAAGCATTATAAAGACATTTTAAACTACTGTAGAGAAGTATATAAACTTACAAATTATAAACCAAAAATATTAAAGAAAATTAAAGATATTGCATTAAAAAACAAAGATACAAAAACATTAAAAGAGATTGAAGAATTTGAAAAAATTTAGTTCTCTTTGGACTAAAGTAGATTTTATAAGTATTATAACTTCCATCCTTAACTTTTAAATCTAAATCTTCAACTACTTCCTTAGTAATTTAATAAAAAAATTTGTAAATAAAATAAGGTTTTATTTAGTGAGTGGCAGCAGCTACAGGAGCTGTAATACATGTTCCAGTACATTCTGTACATGATGTGTTATGATATTCTCCTTTTGAAGCTTCAAGGATTTTTGTATATATATCTGTATTATCATAGTACCCTCTAAATAATACATCTCCAGGACCCTTAGCCCAAACAGCTACAGGATTTTGTGTATGTCCATAAGCTGTCCAATAAACTCTCGCTCTATCACTTTCAATTTTTGTTAAAGCATATTCTCCCCAGTTGCTTAAATATTCATTTACTCTTGGATAGTAGTCAAGGATGGTTTTATCGGTTATCTTTGAATCTAATGGATATTTAAATAATAACTGTTTTTCGTCATCAGTTAATTTTGTTCCCCACATTTTCTCAATTAATTTAACAGCTTCTTCTTTACTTAAGTTTTCTTCTATAATTTTATTAACTAAATATTTTACACTACATTTTATATTCTTTACAGCCTTAACATTTTCTTTATAACTTTTAACATTTCCTGATGAACTATCTGCATATGAACATGTTCCTCTACCTATAGATAAACCTCCAGTTTCATGGTCTGCTGTTACAATAATTAAAGTATCTGGATGCTTTTTCTGGAATTCTAAGGCTACTTTAATAGCATCGTCAAATGCTTTAACATCAACAACTGCCGCTTTTATATCATGAGTATGATATCCATGATCTATTCTTCCTCCCTCAACCATTAAAATAAATCCTTTTGGATTTTTACTTAAAATTTCTAAAGCTTTTTCTGTCATCTCAGCTAATGATGGTTGATTTTGATATTCTGGAATATTTTCTCTATCAATTTCATAAGCCATATGTGAGTATGAAAATATTCCAAGTAATTTATCAGTTTTTGAAGGATCTACTTTTAGAAGCTCTTCTCTATTTCTAACAACAACATAACCTTTTTTCTTAAATTCTTCAAATAGATTTATTCCATCTTTTCTTTTTCCTCCTTCATTTTCAGGTAAGAAATATTCAGCTCCTCCACCAAGAGCAACAGTAGGTTCAAATTTTAACATTTGTAAGGCAATAATATCCTCTTCTCCTCTATCTCTAATATGTGCATACATTGCTGCTGGTGTAGCGTGGGTTATTCTTGTTGTTGTAACAATTCCAACAGATTTTCCTTCTTCTTTAAATATTTCTGATATAATTTTTTTAGGTATTGTTCCATTTGGGAGCATATTTAACATTCTATTTTTTGTTTTGTAACCTGAAAATAAGGCTACTGCTGCAGCAGCTGAATCTGTAACATCATTACCTAATGAACTTGTTGTAATTAATCCTATATTATTTGTCATATATGGGAATGTTAAATTTTTTCCATAAACTTCTTCAGAGTATCTATTTGCTAAATATTCCTGGTTAATTCCCATACCATCTCCTATAAATATAATGACATTCTTAGCTTTTGGTGCTTTAGCATTGACACTTTCTAATTGTGTATTTGTTTTTGTTGGTGAAATTTCATTTACACCTATTTTTGAGGTAGTACTTGAACTTTCAAAACATCCTGCAGTAAAAACTGAAAGAGTTACTGCTATAATAATTAATCCAATAGCCACTTTTGTATGTGTATTTTTCAAACTCTCACCCTGAGATATTAGGTTATAAAAGTTTTTAATAGTTATTTTAAGAAATCATAATAATTATTATAATCTTTAAATTAGTAATATAAATATAACTATTTAGATTTTTTAATGACCTTAAATTAACATATTTAAATATATTAAATTATAATAATCAAAAATAGCAATAATGATATATTTATTTTAAAGTCCTAAAAATAGGAATTATATTATTTAGTTAGGAATATTCTTTTATAATAATTCTTATAGGTGATTAATTTTATTATTTTTTACTTTTTTCTTTGGTGATTATAATTTTTTCAGCTTTAATTATAACATTTTGCATAATTATTTTAATTCCTGTTGGTAATCCAAAGTATTCTCCAGGAAGTTCTAAATCCTGAATTGATATATCAGGTTTTTCTTTATCTTCTAACTTTTGAGGAGCTTGCTCTTCTTTTTGTTCCTCTATTTTAGTTTCTTCTTCACTCCACAATTTAATAACTGGATGTCCTTTTTCTTTTAGGAATTTTTTTAGTTCTTCGGTGGTTTTTACATCTTCTTCAGT